>CAYOFB010000018.1:0-11291 GCA_964403145.1 uncultured Candidatus Bathyarchaeia archaeon | reverse complement strand
ATGATATGCACCTACGGAGATAAAGCCGACGTTAAAAGCGTGAAGAAAAACAATCTGCCAGTCATAATGCTCCTAACTCAAAATGGGAAAATGAATGAAAACGCTGGAAAATACGCTGGTTTAACAATAGAAGAGGCAAAAAAGGCTATTGTTAAAGACTTAGAAAGCGAAGGGCTTCTTGAAAAAATCGAGGAGATTACGCAGGAAGTCGGCGTATGCTGGAGATGCAAAACTCCAGTTGAGATTCTTGAAAGAAAACAGTGGTTCATGAAAACTCGAATATTAACTGATCAGGTTGAAAAGGCGGCGCATGAGGTTAAGTGGTATCCAGACTATATGAAGTATAGGCTTATTGACTGGGCGAAAAGCCTAGACTGGGACTGGGTAATTTCTAGGCAAAGAGTATTCGCAACTCCGATACCAATCTGGTACTGCGAAAAATGCGGAGAGATAATCTTGGCTGAGCCGGAGTGGCTGCCAATAGACCCAAAGCTTGAGCCTCCAAAAATTGACAAATGCCCAAAATGCGGACACGACAAGTTTATTCCAGAAAGAGACGTACTCGACACATGGTTCGACTCCTCAATAACATGTGCCGTCCACGCAGGATGGCCGGACCGCCCAGACTGGAGAAGACTCTTCCCAGCAGATTTGCATCCTTCCGGAACAGACATCATCAGAACGTGGGCCTACTACCTAATGGTTCGTCATCTCGCATTATTTGGCGAGAAGCCCTACAAGGCCTGCCTCATAAACGGAATGGTCCTCGGAACAGATGGGACAAAAATGAGCAAGTCCAGAGGCAACTATGTTGCAACCCTCGACGTGATTGGCAAGTATGGCGCAGACGCAACGCGGCAGTGGGCTGCAGCCGGCGGCGCAACGGGCTCAGACATTCCGTTCCGCTGGCCGGACGTCGAGTATGGATGGCGATTCCTAATTAAACTTTGGAACGCCGCCAGATTTGCAAGTTTGCATCTACAGGATTATACACCGACAGAAAATGTTCAATTGCAGCTTCTTGATAGGTGGCTTTTAAGCAAACTTGAAAAAGTAACAGAAAAGGTTGGTAGAGCTCTTGAAAACTATCAATTTAACATTGCAATGGAGGAGATTAGAGGATTCACCTGGCATGTTTTCTGTGACCAATACATTGAAGCTGTCAAAGATAGGCTTTACAGAAAGGAAGTTTACGGAGAAGAAAAGCGTAAAGCGGCTCAATATACACTTTACAATGCAATCTACAGAATACTGCAGCTTTTAGCTCCATTCACACCGCATATTACAGAAGAAATCTATCAGATAATGTATGCCAAGGATAAGGGATACAAGAGCATACATGTTTCGCCTTGGCCATCACCAGACAAAAAGCTAATCGACGAGGAAGCAGAAGCCAGAGGGAAAAAAGTAATAGCCCTAATAGCCGAGGTTAGGAGAGACAAAGCGAAAAGAAGACTTCCATTAAACACTGAAATAAAGAAATTGACCATTTACGCCGGAAATCCAGAAAACGCAGAAGCATTCGAACTCGGCAGAGACGACTTGGCTGGAGCCTGCAGAGCAAAGGCAATAGAGATAGTCTCAAGCGATGGAGAAGGCATAGCCCTCGAAGAATTTCCGGAAATAAAGTTTAAAGCTGAATATTAAGGCTATTCTGGAAGTTTAAACCTTAGAATTGCCGCTATTCCGCCGAACGACTTTAAAAGCATCTGTCCCTCTTCAGTTTCTGTAGAAATTATTTCAACCTCAGTATTTGACTGTTCAGCAAGCTGGGCTAAATCCTCGATAAGTTCCTTCTCTTCAACAACCGACAAGGCGGGAGCCTTACATTTCGGACAAGGCTTCCCAACCAAACTTGACTCAAAACTTGGCACTTCTCTACTCTTCATCGTATGCTGTTCCGTGTAGCCGCATGCACTACACTTAACGGTAACCCGCACAATGTCAATGTCTTCAGAAAGCAAAAGCGTATCCACAGCTCCCATTTCTAGGGCTCTCCTAACCTCCTCTTCGCCGTAGGTCGCCATTCCAGTATCATGCCCAACATGGTAAAGGAACTTTTGGATAAGCCGTTTCTCCTCGATATAACGGATTTTCTGCAATATCTCAGGCGCCTTCTCAACTACCTCTTCTACTCCCTGCTCATCAGAATAGGCGGTATCAATAACATCAATAATCTTATCTTTCAATTGATAATGCAGATAGTCGCCCTTCTGAAAGTCATACTTTGTCGGGCCAGGTCCAGCTAGAACTATTCCCTTCAAATCTGGTATTGAAAGGAAAATCTCATTTGCATACTCGCCTACTCTGCGGAAATACTCTTGTAGGCGCATATCCCTTAAACGCTCAAATCTTCTGGCGGACTGGCCTCCAGCCCTATGCTTTCCAGGAACACCTGAAGTTATTTTACGCACTATTTCGAGTCTTTTACCTTTCAATACGGCGAAGGTTGCGGATGAAGCTTCCATTACGAGTATTCCGTATGATTCCCGCTCTTTCAGAAATTCACGCAGATGCTCCGTATGAAACCTTGAGTCACAGCGGTAAAGGTATATTTGTATGGGCTCCGGCGGAATAATCACGTAGGTCTCTATTTTTTCGCTTCCAGGCCCATTTTGTGGAAGGGCTCCACAGAAAATTACTAGACCGGTTTCTGGGACTTGCTTGAAGAGTTTTAGCCGCTGCATGACCTTAACTATTGCATCTTGCACATTTTTCCGTGTAGTTGTCGATTTTATGTTTGAGGCAGTTCCATACTCTTGTCTAAGCATCGCCATTACTTCGCTTATTTGGCGGCCGGGCGGAATGTAGAGCGATATAAGCTCCGTTCCTCTCCCTTCTTTATTAGCTAGTATATCCAGTGCCTTTTTGAGCCTATATTTCTGAAGTGAAGTTCTTTTTCTGGTTATTTCTGAACTCAATTTCACACTTCGCGGTTAACCTTAAAATGCAGAGCTTATAAATAAAAATTCCTCAAGCTCAGTTACGGCCAAATCAACTCTTAAATGTTACAATTCACATTAAACTGTTTCCCTCTCATGGAAGTCTAGAAAATGTGGAGTCTCATACTGCTTCCGCTACTTGCCTTTCTCATAGGAGTAATTGCAGCCATGCTTGGAATAGGCGGCGGAGTCTTCATGGTTCCATCGCTTATACTCTTGCCATGGTATGCCCTCGACCCTGCCACGGCTTCTGGAACAAGTCTAGCAGCCATAGTTTTCATATCACTATCCTCAACACTTAGATATAGAAAACAAAAGCGAATCGACTATTTACTTGGTTTCGCCTTTGCAACAACAACTATTCCAGGAGCATTTTTAGGTTCATACATTAAGTCAATTATAGAAACGCAGATTCTAGGATTAATTTTCGCTTTCTTCCTAATCTTTGTTTCAATAAGGATGTTCATTGGGAAAAGAGGGAAAGAGAGTAAAAGCGGAGATTCTGCAAATAAACGTGGTAAGAAAAAGCGAAGAATAATTGATAGTTATGGAAAAGTTTTCACGTATTCGGTGAATTTGTGGGCTGTTCCACTCCTAGGCTTTGCAGGAGGATTCTCCTCTGGACTTTTAGGAATCGGTGGAGGATCAGTGCTTGTGCCAGCAATGAATTTAGTGTTAGGTGTACCGATTCATGTAGCAGTGGCTACTTCAATGTTCATAATGATTTTCACATCAACCTCCGGAACATTAACCAATATTTGGCTTAACCAGATAAGATTCGACTACGCTCTTCTATTGGCGATAGGAATAATTTTTGGAGCGCAGTTCGGCGCACATTATGCTGCAAAGGTCTCTGCCAGAAACTTGCGGAGAATTTTCGCCATAGTCCTTCTAATTGCGAGTATAAGGATGATTCTAAAGTTCACATATATCATGCCTTAAGCGAATTTGTGGTTAGAAACAAACTTTAAATATCATTAATGATATCAAGGTTGATATCAAATTCAATTTGTGAAATGAAAATGTTCGGACATAACAATCACCATCATTTCCATAACCATGAAGCATTCCCAATGAGACACTGGATAAGGCATACGGCCGCAATTCCAAAGGGTTTTCTGAGATGCCTCGTCTTAAAACTTTTAAACATGAAACCAATGTCAGGGGCAGAGATAATTGAAGAAATCGGGAAAAGAACTGCTGGAAGATGGAAGCCGAGTCCAGGCTCGATCTATCCGCTTCTCGCATGGCTTCAAGATAATGGAATAATCATGGAAATCCCAACGGAAGAGACTGGGATAAAACGCTACAAACTGACAGAAAAGGGGAAAAAGCTTCTAGAAAAAGAAAAGGCAATAAGAAAGGAATTAAAAACAAAATTTAAGTTCTTTATCCCTCCGTTAACCTTCAGCTTCCTCTGGAGCATTTCGCCTAAACTTGAAGGTGTTTTCGAGTTTGAGGAATCTGAAAGAAAATTTTTCTCAGCCCTTTTCGAATTAACAGAGAATCTAGAATCCAAGTTTTCAAAAGAAATACTGCATGAAGTGAAAAAGGTTTTAGATGAGGCTTCGCAGAAAATTGAGGAATTAAATAGAAGGCTGATGGAAGTGTGAAACCTTGGTTGATAATATTATCGAAGCAAAGGGATTAACTAAGGTGTTTAATGGATACTTAACAGCCGTTGATCATGTAACATTTGAAGTTAAAGAAGGCGAAATATTCGGGTTTTTAGGTCCAAACGGAGCTGGAAAAACAACTACAATAAACATGTTGATAACTGTTTTGAAGCCAACTGAAGGAACTGCAACTGTATGTGGATATGACATTGTTAAAGAGGCTAATATGGTTCGGAGAAAAATAGGGGTTGTTCCGCAAGAATACACGGCCGATGAGGATTTGACTGGATATGAAAACATCATTCTCTGCGCAGACCTTTATGGAATTCCGAGGGAAATATCTAAGAAAAGAGCAATGGAGCTCCTTGAACTGGTTCAATTAACAGAATTTAAGGATAAAAAGGTTGAAACCTATTCTGGTGGGATGCGTCGCAGACTTGAACTTGCATGCGGCCTGATAAATAGGCCGAAGGTGCTTTTTCTAGATGAGCCCACGCTCGGTCTAGACGTCCAAACTAGAGCAAACATCTGGGAATACATTAAACTCCTAAAGAAGGAATATGGTATGACACTTTTCATGACAACTCACTATTTGGAGGAAGCTGATGCACTTTGCGACAGAATAGCTATAATTGATCATGGAAAAATACTGGTTATCGGCTCACCAGACGAATTAAAGAGCAGCCTTGGCGGAGACATAATAACGCTTCGCATAAATGAAAACAGAGATATTTCAGGTCTCATTGAAAAGATAGAAAACGTAAGGGAAGTTGGACGCATTAAAGACGAGTACAGAATTAAAGTGAAAGATGGCGAATCAACGGCGCCTTTAATAATTGAAGCCTTAAGGAATGAAGGAATCAAGGTTACAAGGCTCTCATTAAGTAAGCCATCCTTAAATGAAGTTTATTTAGAGTATACTGGACGTAGCATGCGCGATCAGGAAGAGTCAACGGAAGATTTTAGGATGCGCCGCATAGCCTTGAGAAGAGCGAGGAGGAGAAGGTAATGGAAGAAATTTCACGCAGCCCATTGCATGGTTTGTGGGCGTTAACCAATCGAGAATTAAAGAAATGGTATAAGGAACCCTTCATATTTTTCATTTCAATAATTCAGCCCATAATCTGGATGGGACTCTTCGGAAAAGCAATGAACATAAATGCAATAATAACGAATAATCTTCCACCGAATATTCCGCAATCCATTGCGGACGAAATGATGAAGCAAACATTTGGAACAAGCGACTACTTTTCCTATATGGCTGTTGGCATGCTATCATTTGTAACGCTGTTTACCACAATGTTTAGCGGAATGTCTATAGTGTGGGATAGAAGACTAGGATTCCTAAACAAGGTTTTAAGCACGCCTGTAGCAAGAAGCGCCATAATCTTCTCGAAAATCTTATCGGCAACTATAAGGTCGCTTGTCCAGGTTAGCATAATTTTGGTCTTCGCCTTTCTATTGGGATTGCAGCTTAGCCCAAATTTTACGCCGATAAATCTTCTCGGAGTCTACGCCATACTCTTTCTGTTATGTATGGGGCTTTCTTCGCTGTTTCTGATGCTAGGGATACGCTCAACCAGATGGGAAACCCAGATGGCCATAGTAAACTTGCTTAACTTGCCTTTAATGTTTGCAAGCAACGCGCTTTTTCCAACAAATGCTATGCCTGATTGGCTGAAGCCAATAGCTAACGTAAATCCAATAACGTACACAACAGATGCGGTAAGGCAGCTATTAATTTTCGAAACCCTAAACCTAAACCAGTTAATGCTAGACTTCACTTACATGTGCATTTTCGCAGCGGCGATAGCCTCAATAAGCATAATCCTATCATGGAAATATCTAAGCAAATAGAACCTAAGCATCGTTAAGGCTTAAGCATGGACTTTAGGCCGGAGCCGGTTAAAACAATAACATTAACTTCGTCCTTGCTTGCTTTGCCTGCGTCCACCTGCTTTTTGTAAGCTGCATAGGCAACAGCTGAGCTTGGCTCAACGAAAATTCCGCTTCTAGCAAGCTCAACAAAAGCAGCGTATATTTCATCTTCATCAACAACCTCCGCGTCTCCACCGACTCTACGCATCTTTTCAACCATTAAATCCAAAAGTGGAGGATTAGTGCTTACAAGAGCATCAGCAATTGAAGCTATCTTTTCCGGAGGAGTGTATGGCAAATTTTTAAGCTTGTGATAAAGCGGGGAAACCTGTCTGGTCTGACATGCTACAATTGTCGGAAATTCTTCTATGACTCCGGAATTAACTAAATCTTCAAGTCCACATATAACTCCTAAAAGAAGAGTCCCGGCGGAAACTGGAAGGTAAATGCGGTCTGGCGGCTTCCATTCAAGTTGTTCAAATATCTCGTAGGTGAGGGTTTTAATTCCGTCGCGGAAAATTGGATGCCAAATGTGCCCAATGTAAAACTTTCCCTGTTCAAGCTTTTGGGCTTCAGCCGCAACATTACTTCTTTCCCCCGCTACACGCTTAACTTCAGCGCCATAGAAAAGTATTTGATTAAATTTCGGCCCAGAAACAGCTGCTGAAACATAAATTTTAGCTTTCAGGCCAGCTCTAGCAGCATAGGCCGCAATTGAGGCTCCAGCATTTCCCGAAGAATCCTCCGAAATATAACCATTCATCTCTTTAACTATCCTATGAACAGCCGAAATTAAAACGGCTGAACCTCTATCCTTGAATGAACCTGTGGGATTTAGAAAATCAAGTTTGAAATAGACACCCTTTGCAAATTTTATAAGGGGAGTCCATCCCTCGCCGAGGCTCACTATCTGATTTCTTTCTATGTATGGGAAGAATTCGCTGTAACGCCAAATGGTATAATTGTCCTTTCTTATAGCCTCTTTCTTAAATATGCCTTGCATGCTAACTTCTAGTGGAGCGCCGCAAGAACACTTATAGTCAAGCGGGTTTGATGAGCGATTTTGGCATTTTACGCATTTAGCTTCATACTTCAATTGTGGTTTCCTCTAAATGATTTATTATACTTAGCTTGAAAATTTAAGGTTAGAAGTGCTCTTCTTTCGTAAAGCTAGAGGAAGTAGAATCGAGATGACATTCGTGAACAATATGACATTCAAGGCTATGCTTGTGTAGAAGGTTGCATTTGGAAGGTTGTAGGCTAAGGGAAGAGTACTCATGGCTGCAGCCGCCACTCCCTTGCCAACTATAACTCCTATTGCTGGAAGATCCTTCCTTAACGAGCTTCCAATCGTGCCTATACTGACTGCAAGGAATCTCGATAAATGAAGAAGTAGGCTTATGCCCAATCCTAAAATTAATTCGTTTACACCTGTAAACACATAGATTAAGCCTATAAAGGTGAAGAAGAAAGAGCGGATGATGAAGGTTAATTCGGAGTGAAAGTGCTCTATTAAATTGGAAAGCCTTGTAAGTTCTGTTGTTTTAAACTTTAACTTCAAAGTAGAAGCTAAGGAATCGGAATTTCCAAGTACAACGCCGAAAAGAAAAGCTGCTATACCGCCGGTTCCGCCGAAGGTTTCGGTTAATGAGTAAACAAGCAGAAGTGCAGCCAAAGTAAAAGTGTAGGTATACTCGATTCTCCTCGAAAAATATAGTAGATTAATCCAGACAAAGCCTAGGACTGCGCCGATAAAAATGGAGATGCAAAAGTTTGAGGAAATCGCAATTATTCCTTCATTAACACTTATTTCTCCGAGCAAAATGTAATTTAGAATTGTAAGGGTAACCACAATTACTATGGCGTCATCTACAAGGGATAAGATAATAAGGGTTGCCCGCGTCTTCTCTTCCAGCCGCAAGTAGCTACAAACTGCTTCTACTGTGGCTGTATTTACTCCGCTCCAAGCAGAGGCAAGCATCAATGCGTATATCCATTCTAAGCCAAAGACGAAATAGAGAAGGAGACTTATCGCTGTGAGACTTACGACGAAACCTGTAACTGAAAGTATAACAGCCCTTCGACTTTGCTTAATAACCTCGTAGAAATCCATTTTCAAGCCGGATTCAAAGCCTATAAACGCTATTGTAAGTGGAGCAATAATTGAAACCATACTCTTCAGAGAGTCATAATCGAAGATTTGGAGCACTGGCCCACAAATTATTCCCAGAATTATCAGCAAAATCATGCTTGGAAGCAAAATTTTACGCGAGATTGCCTCTCCGATAAAGCTTAAGAGCATAATAACGGCAATCGCGTAGAAAACAACTATTATATCAATCATCTAAGCTTCCGGCTTAACTTATGTTAGCATTCCATTTTTAAAGAATATGCAAGAACCAAAAGAAAACTCGAATTCATCTTTCCCGAAATATTTAGCGTCAATTCATAAAGTCTTTATTAAATCCTAAGAAGGCAATAACTGCGAACTTTCAGTTTAACTCGGCAACTAGGCGATAGCGAATGTTTGAGCGGGTTAAATCAGGCATACCGGGACTAGATGAGCTTATTGAAGGAGGCTTCTTGAAAGGTGACATAATTCTCTTAGCTGGCGGGACAGGCGCCGGCAAGACTGTATTTTCAACTCAGTTCATCTATAATGGCGCGGTTCAATACGGCGAAAAGGGAGTCTATGCAACTTTTGAGGAAGACAAGGAGACTTTAACTAGAAATATGCTCAGATTTGGATTTGATCTGAAAAAGCTTGAGGATGAGGGCAGCATAAAAATTCTCGATTTGGAATCTCTGAAGGGGAAGGGAGTAAGCGCCAATATGGACTATATTTTAAGCGAAGTAAATCGAATTGGCGCCAAAAGATTAGTTATAGATTCTATTACAGCCTTTCTTGTTGCATGCAAGGAGGAGTTTGAGTATAGGGCTCTTATGCATCTCTTCTATAAAATACTTAAGAGGAGCGGATGCACCGCAATAATGACTTGCAGCATTCCGTTAGGCAGCAATAAGCTTGGGATTGGAATTGAGGAATTTGTTGCCGATTCTGTGCTGATTCTAGAAAATGTAATCGTTGGAGCAGACTTAAAAACTAGATTTCTGATTCGTAAAATGAGAGGGACAAGACATAGCAGAAAGTATCACAATGTCATAATAACAGATAAGGGTCTAGAAATAATTCCAATAAGTATAGGCACGGAGTAAACAATAATGGAAATTTTGAGTCTGTCCCTAGTTCTTGGCGCAATATTTTTCGCCTATCTTATGCTATTCAATCTTCAAAGACAAAAACTATCCTACTTCTATAATATACGCAGCCTATTCTACCTATGGTTTTTAATTTTCATTTTTCTGGGATACATGAGGATAATTACGGGATTCATAAATACCCCCGAAGCAGCAATTTACAGAACGAAAATTTCAATTGTCGCCAGCAGCATAATGGCACTAATATTCGGCGCGTTAACAGCAATTCTCAGCCATTATACAAAAACAACTTCTGTTCAAGACTTTCTCCGCGAATTCTTTAAAAAACCCTATCCTCCTCTCGCAATTTACAGCGCCGTGTGCTTCACGGTGATGTTTGTAGCTATATTTACCACGCCTTTCCGTATAATTCCGCTTAGAAGTCCCCTTACTGGAGCAATGGAGTATGCAGCGTCTTACAGAGCCTGGTTTGAGTATCTACTTGTGATGATGGGAACCGCTGCTCTTTTGTATCCTTGTTTAACTATCTTTACATTGTCTACAAAGCATAAGTTGCCCCAAGTGAGAAAATCGCTCAAAGTATTTGCTATATGCCTAATAATCTATACATTGTCCACACCAGCGCTGACTGTTCTTAGAGAATACGACTATACAGAATATGAATTAGTTTACATTATCCATACAGGCTTGCTGGCTTTAATGTGGTACGGCTTCAGAAAACCGACAGTTTTAGCGAGTTTCTTCGAAAGCCAGATAGCCCAGGTCTCAAGGGAGCCTTTGACCGAGGAATTATCAGCCAAAACCACACGTAGATTCTCTGAAATACTGGGATTCCAACCCAACCAAATGTTCGGCAGAAGTTTCCTTCTAGAATTTGACCCGTCGTCAGATTATGAAAAAGTAATTTTATCCTTAGTTTCGGAATTTAAAGATTTAGGGATGGTGCCGATAATCTTTACGCGTAAAAGTAGCGGAATTTACGCGAATATTCCGGATAAAAGAAGAATTCAATTTGTAATTCTAACTCCGGATATTTCTGTTCCTATGAGGGGGACACATGAAAATGAAACTTTCTTGCCTGTTAGGGACATATCGCTAATATTAAATGCTGTCAACGAATTCACGAAACATCACCCAGAGAAAACGCTCATAATCTTCGACAGCTTGTCAGACCTAATATTATCACTAGACTTTCCGAAAACCTACGCTTTTACTCGATATGCTCTTGAAAACTTAGAATCCCGCAAGGTAACCGCCATATTTCTTTTAAATCCTAAAGCTCATGACGAAAGGATTGTTTCAAGCATAAGAAGCCTATTTAAGGACCAGCTATTCTATAACGGGAGGGAAATAGAAATTATAAAGCTTTCAGGTCCCGGTTTCGAGCATGCTGAAGTGAAGGAGGAGTTTTCATGGCCAAGGGAGGCGAGTTTGAAAGAATCCTCCTAAAAACAATAAACGATGTTCTCCTTGAGATTTTCGGCGAAAGTGCAACTTCTATTATTTATGGCTATATAGAAAAGAACTATTCCTTGAATCAGCAGAACATTACGCACAACTTGCAGACTTTTATTAAGGGATTAAATGAGTTTTTGGGTTCTGGAGCACGTATGGTACAAATTATGATTCTTAAAGA
>CAYOFB010000017.1:7994-11476 GCA_964403145.1 uncultured Candidatus Bathyarchaeia archaeon | reverse complement strand
TAAGAAACTTAGAGAAGTAATAAACGTTGTGCTTGAAGCCAAAAAATAATCTAAAGTATTGGTTCTCAAATTCTTGTTTCTTTAAATAGGGGCTCTTCCCCTATTCATATAACATGCTATGAGTTTTTGTCGTCTTGCAAATAGTTTAACTGCCCTCTCAATGCAAAGTAGAATATTGTTCTCCTAAACTTTTATTTGGTTTTGTGTGGCTATGTCTCTTGCCTTTGTTGGTGTACGGGCTTGCCTGTTCTTTCGCCTAAAACTGTTGCACGTTTGCCCCTCGGTCTTCCGCTAGTAGATGATGTTTTTCCAGGGTTTGAGCCGGGAGATTTCGCTGTTATTCATGGAGCAGCTTCTAATCTTATGCTTTTTGAGTTATGTGTTCGATGTCAGCTTCCGCCGGCTAAGGGAGGCCTAAACTCGTCTGCAGTTTTTGTTGATGGCGGGAACATTTTTAATCCGTATGTTGTGACTGAGATTGCGCGTGGCTACGGCTTAAATCCAAAGGAAATTTTGCGGCGCATTTTTATTTCAAGGGCCTTCACAGCCTATCAGCTTTCTTCGCTTATTTTGGAGAGGCTTGAAAATGCAATTAGGAAGTTTAGGTCTAAGCTTGTTGCAGTATCTGATATTTCCGGTCTTTTCCTTGACAGAGATGTGCCGAAAACCGAGGCTCAAGATTTATTTATGAAGGTTTGTGGCAAGCTTGAAAATATTGCTAAGGAAAGGAAAGCTATTGTTGTGGCTTCTTATGGCAGGCGGAGAGGCTCCAGTCGAAGCTTATTTCTTGAAACTGTTCTTTACGGCCGCGCAAGCACTGTATTAAGCTTCAAACAGAGTCGCGGCATATTGAAGTTTTCTTTGGAGAGTCATCCTAGGCTTAAGCCTTTCACGGTTGAACTTCGCGGAAATGAGACTCGCCTAACTGACTTTATGGAGGTGTAGTTGTATGGGAAGGACTGTTCCGTCCTATAGGCAGGCGCTTGAGGGCGAAATTAGAAGCTGGGAGGGATTCAGAAAGGCGCTTAGAGGCAAAGATGCTGAGGCGTTCGATGAGTTAATGAAAGCGGCAAGAATTTACGCTTCTGCCGGCGGGATGGCCACCCGGCCTGTGATTGCTGAAGCCTTGTTTATGTCTGTGCTTGTTGGCTTGCAAAGGCAGGTTATGGAGCTTCGAGAGAAAATTGAAAGATTGGAGAAAGAACTTCAGGAAACTTGATATGGTTAGGGGCTGGCTGTTCGACGTTTATCCTTCCGGCCCCAACGAGATGACAGTATGGATAATAGCTGAAAACGGTGAAAGATTAAGGTTTGTCGACAGATTTACGAGGAAAATTTATGTTTCCGGCAAGATTCGTGATTTGCAGAATTTAACAAAGCATTTAGTCGGTAGCAAGTCGGTTAAAGCCTGGAGGTTTGTGGAAAAGCAGGCAGATTTGATGGATAGCCTGCCCAGAAAGGTTCTGGAGATTGACATTACAGATTATAGGCGGATACCGTATTTTGCGAGGAAGCTACTTAGGCTTGGTGGATATGAAAAGTTTAGGCTTCATAATGTTGATGTTCCAGCTTCGCAAGCCTACCTTTACGAGAAGGACATTTTTCCGTTGGCTTATCTCGGCGTAGTTGACTCTGGAAATAGGCTTTCCTACACGCTTTATGATTCGGTCGAAAGTATAGACTATGTGTTGCCACCACTGCGGACAGCTTGGTTACATGTGTACCCAAGAAGAAGCGGCGCGGTTCCAAGCTTTAACGACCCAATAGAGGCCGTAACGCTCGAAGTCGACAATAAGACGATAGTTGTGAATGGAAAGTCTGAAGCTGACAAGATTTTAGGCTTAGTGGAAGCCATAAAAAGAGAAGACCCGGATGTCATCTTTACGCATGGCGGAGACTCATATCTATTTCCTTACTTGGCGCATAGGGCATTTGTTAACGGCATATTGGATAGACTCATTTTAAGCAGGGAGGATATTCCAGTTCGGGCCAAGAGAAGCCGCGGAAGAACATTCTTTTCCTATGGGCGCGTTTATCATAAGGCACCTATACGCCGACTGTTCGGAAGGGTCCACATCGATGTGGACAACACTTTTATTTATGCCGCATGTGGCATAGAAGGCCTAATTGAGGTTGCAAGAACTTGCAGAGTACCGTTGCATAGGGTGGCCAGAGCCAGCATAGGTAGCATAATGACCTCGCTTCAGCTCTACATCGCATGGAAAGATGGGATTTTGATTCCTTGGAAGAAGCGGGAGCCGGAATCATTCAAGTCTGCATGGGAGCTTCTAGTAGCTGACCGAGGAGGCTTCATTTACGAGCCAAAAATTGGCATTCACGACGAGGTTTATGAGGTTGACTTTACGTCCATGTTTCCTATGCTTATGCTTACCAGAAATATTTCGGCGGAGACGGTTCTTTGCAGGTGCTGTCCAGACTCGAAGCTGAGGGTTCCCGAACTAGGATACAATATATGTGAGAAGAGGAAAGGAATAGTTCCCAAGACTTTGGATTTGTTGCTTAGGAAGCGCTTAAAATATAAGGAGTTGTGGCGCGAAGCCAAAGATGAAAAGCTTAGAAGAATTTACAATTCAAGGCAGGAAGCCTTAAAATGGATTCTTGTGACATGTTTTGGATATTTAGGCTATAGGAATGCGCGATTCGGAAAGGTGGATGCGCACATTGCTGTTTGCGCCTTTGCAAGAGAAGCATTGTTGAAAACCGCTAGGATGGCTGAGGAAAGAGGTTTCGAAATAATTCACGGAATTGTGGACTCGCTTTGGATTAGGAAGCCTGGAGCTGCTCCAAAAGAAGTGGTCAACTTCTGCCAAGAAGTTTCGAAAGAGATTGGTGTTCCGCTAAGTGTTGAGGGCAAGTATCGATGGATAGTTTTTCTGCCTTCGAAAGTTCTGGGCGATATTCCCGTTCTAAATAGGTATTATGGCGTTTTTGAGAATGGAAAGGTGAAGATGAGAGGTATTGAAGCCAGAAGAAGGGATACTCCACCCTTTATAGCTGAGGCTCAAATGAGCATGATTAATGAATTAGCGAAGGCAAGGAATTCGAAGGAATTCGCTGAAAGGATTCCCTTAGCTCTGAGAAAGCTCCGAGCTTACGCAGAGGCGCTAATTAACAGAAGAGTTGCGCCGCAACGACTACTAATAACTAAGCAACTTTCCCATGAACCAGCCGACTATGTGCATGATGTTTTTCAAGCAATCGCGGCCAAACAGCTGGCAAGACTCGGAGTCGACGTTTCAGCTGGGCAAACTGTTCAATATCTGATTTGTGACGCAAAGAACAGAAAAGCTTACAATAGGATTAGAGTCGCCCAGCTCTTAGATGCGAATACAAGATATGACGTTGAGAAATATCTTGACCTTCTTTTTGCAGCCGCCGAAAATATTCTGTTACCATTCGGATATTCGGTGCAGAAAATCCGCGACTACGTCCGTCACCGAGAAGAGCAGATTATACTAAAT
>CAYOFB010000017.1:0-7984 GCA_964403145.1 uncultured Candidatus Bathyarchaeia archaeon | reverse complement strand
CTCTATTATCTAGCGATTAAGTGAGAAGTGAGTTTGCATGCCAAGGAAAAGAAAGTATAGGCGTAGACCAGTACGCAAAAGACGTAAAAAACCTAGAAAAAGGTGATTGAATGGAGAGACATGTGAAAAAAGTTCTGCGGTTTTTGCGTAGACCTGTAGAAGTTGGAGTCCATTACCAACGTGCAATTATTGGCGGGCAACAAATTCATGATTTCTGGAAATATCTTAAAAACTATGCTAAGAAGAAACGTGGATGCTTTGAAATTGAAGAACCGCTTCTTGATATGGACATTGATGTTATTGGAGACATTGGCAAATGGTGGTTAACACAGAGTATGGAGGAAATGTTGAATTTCTTACTTAAACTTGATATATGCCCGGAAGGAGTCAAGGAATGGGCAGATTATGGTACGGTGGTTCTTCCACCGGAGTATGCAGAAGAGCTTGATACTGAGTATTATTTCCTAGCCCAGAAAGCATACATAGCTGACGCCATCGATGCTTTAAGTATCGAGATAGAACCTCGTGCCTATCCTAATCTCGTAATCGATATAATCGGTTTTAGTCCCTTAGTTCTTGAGAAATTTAGGTCTTTTATTTTATCAGTACCAGTAATAGGTGAAAAAGTCATTTTTATGAAAGAAAAGAAAAAACATGCAATGGAATATGTTTCATTAGTTTATCCATCAGTTGCAGCTTTATGGATTGACAATATGGCACGGTTAATGGTTAGAGGAGATGTAGTCGACCTACTTGAGGCAACAATAGATTACTTTTATACGAGAGACTGGAGAACTGCCATAATTCTTTCCTCAATTTCATTAGAAAAAGTTTTGGCGGAATTTTATGAAGAAATTTTCAAAAGACCGTGTCCACCTCGTCCGATTGGAGATATTAAACATGAGATAATCAAAGTAGTTAAGGACTTGCCTGAGGAAATAAAGGATGCGATAGATATGACAAATAATATGAGAATAGCAGCGGTTCATAGGAGTCATTTGCCATTAGGTGTAAAGGAAGCAACTAATGCTTTGCAAGGAGCTATAAAATTCATATTATGGTTTCAAGAATATGGTACTGGAGTACAGTCTGGGCATCTTTCTGACAGGAGTTTATCATCCAAGTATAAAGATTAGGGGGCAGCTCGTTAGCATCTTTATCACCCGGCAAATCCTAGTTATTTCGGATTAATGAATAATTTACAGTTAGTGTGAAACAAAAGAAGAGAATTGACAAAAAATAAATCTATAGAGCCCCTGTTGAGAATGATTAATGAATGATTGCTTGCCAAGAAAGAAAATGCACAACAAAAATAGTTTAGTTCAATTCACATTTTCCAATTTTCTTTCTGTTTTCTTCTATTTGTATTAGCCTTGCATGAACTATATCCCCTAAAATTGTTAATTTTCCGTCTTTAACTAATCCAATACTTTCAAGCTCTTTTATTTCTGCCTCTTTTCTAATCGCTTCTCCGTTTGCGATTTTATGCAAAACGTCTAATAAGTTTCTATTTTCTCTTACGCGTTTGAAGGGCATGGCTGCCATGCTTCTCACAAACAGTGGATAAACACTTAAAGGATTTTTCCTGAAAGATTCATTGATTCCATTAAGCCTTTTTGGAATTACCATAGTATCGAAATTTACATCGTAAACAGATGCCAAAAGAAAACCAATTGCCAAATTCTCACTAAAGTCCCAGATATCACTATAGTTTACAACATAATGGTTGACTATCTTTCTTGGAGGCTTGTTTTCATAATATGCTTGAACATCAACGTGTAATCTGGGCTCTCCCTTGGACATATCAAATCTTACTTGATAGTAGGCTTGCTCACCATCTTCTTTAAGCCCAAGCATCACAAATGCTACTTGCTTTTTAGCATCAAAACTATAACTTGGCTTTTTGAGAAGTAGTAGAGGAGTTCCAAAAACAAGAAGTAAAGGCAAATCAATTTTAATGTTTCCGATACTTATTTCGTCTGGTATTCCCTTTATGAAAGCAAAATAAAACCAAGGGAGGGGGGTAAAATCCCTTATATTTAAAGGAAGAGGAAGAAAGCTTCTAAAAGAATCGCCACACTTGGTTCTTTCAAATAAATCGAAGAGGCACTCCCAAAGTCCGTGCTTTCCGATTTTATCAATTCTTGCCCGAAACTGTCTCAAAAGATTTAGATTCAAGGAAAGCGTTTGTCGATTTTTCAAATCGTAGACAATTAAACCGATAATCGCATCAAATGACTCCTTTTTACCCGAGGTGATTGAAGGAGAGAGTATAAACGCACTAAAACATATCGCAATATCCGATTCTTGGCTTTCCTTAAGAATACTCTCCAATTCGTTTAAGCTAAGTTTTTCTTTGCCAATTAGTTTGAACTTTTCTTCATTATCTTTTATCAGCAAAATTCCTACATCATAGAAAATCTGGCACAATTTTGTAGTTCCAAAATAAATGTCCTTTTCAGAAAGAATCCAGTTCTTTTCAAATGCTACAATCCTAGCAATTGACCTCTTACCATCTCCAACCCTTCTTTCACATATGACGAGTTCTCTCATTTCTCCACTGAGCAAACTGACTATCATTTCTTGCAGTTTAAAATACTTATCTAAATCCTCGACATATACAAAGTCAGAACCATCGTCTTCAATATGAGGGATGCTTTTCAGATGAAATAAATAGGAGATGCAGTCCTCTTGAGATGAGGAAAAAGTTATCTCTTCATTATTTCTCTTAAGTTTTAAATTTGCAACCATCTGAGGTGTTTTACTTTTATCATATACAAATTCGATTTTAATTATTCTGAAATTTTCATCTAATAGTTTAAACAATCTTTGTAAGTCATTTTTCAACTATTAGCCCCCTTTTAAAGATAATGGGCGAGATATCAAAGAGGGATTTAGTTCTAGGAGACTTGTGAGGATTTTTCTTTCTATTTCCTTGGCTTTTGCTTGGTTTATTTTTTTGCTTAGTTGTTTGTGGAATTCTCTGTTATGGTATGTGCTTTTCAGCTTGTAGTGTATGAGTTCATGTAGTAGTAGGTATCTGATGCAGTCTAAGTCTAAGTTCGAAACTATGTTTTTGTTTATTCTTATGGTGTTCCTGTTGAGTGATATTGAGGCTGCTTTTGTTTTCATTGGTTTTAATTCTATTTTTATGGGTTCTTGGATTTTTAGTTCGTTTTTCAATTCGTTCAGGATTTCCTTTAGATGTTTTTTGTTCATGCTGCCGTTCCTCCTGTTTTTTTGGCTTTTTCTATTTCGGTGATTATGTATTCTTTTGTTACTATTTCTGCGAAGTTTTTTAGATGCGTTAGAATTTGGCTGATGTCGCCTTTTTGCGTTTTCATTTCTTTGAAGAGGTCTTTCATTAGGGCTGTTCTTAGCATAGTTTCATGGGCTGAGACTATTCTTGTTGCTTTCATGACTTCTGGAATTGTTTTTCTGAGTTCCTCTAACTTTAATGATAGTTCCTTTCCTTCTCCGAACTGCTGGTTTAGTAGTAGATTTATTGTTTCGATTATTCTTTCTTCGAGGGGTTTTGTGGAGACTTTCTCATCATATTCGACTTTCTCCTCCATGGAATCTGTCAGAATTTGAACGAATAATGCAGTGTCGATGTTTCGGGTAATCCATTCTTCTCTTTTCTTTTCAATTCTTTCATGTATTGCTTTGTATACTGGGTTTGCCAAGTCCGTTTCTAATAGGGCCCTCAGGATTCGGTATGCGTCTGCCACTGTCTGTTCTGGGATTATTTCTTTGGCTGAGATTTTTTCTTTCATTTTTTGTAGGGTTTGTTTTAGCATTTCGTTGTTTATTTCTGTCTTTATTATTGTTCGGAAGTCTTCTACGAGTGTTTTTTCATGTATGAGTTCTATTAGGCGTTCCCAGAATTCTTTTGGGACCTTTCCTCCTTTTATGTAGTAGAGTATTCTTCCGTATATGTAGGATAGGACTTGTATGTCTTCTACGTAGTGGATTTTTTCTTTGTGCGAGCCTAATGCTTTGAACTGGTCTATTGTTTCCTTTAGTATGCTTAGTAGCGTTTGTGTTTCAGGGGTGTTCCAGAACGCGGCTATTATTCTCGTTTTTGGGTCTACTGTTTGTTTTAGGGTTTCCAGTGCTTTTCTTTTATCGATTTTTAGTTCCATCTTTATTTTGTCAATGTCTATACTGAGGTCTCTTTCTTCTATGGTTAGGGTTTTCATGAATCTTTTTAGGTTGTTTAGGTTTTGTTTGAATTCTTGGATTTTTTGTTCTATTCTGCCTAGTACGTTTTCTTCGAGGTCTGTTGCTATTCTTTTGTCTGCTATTAGTTCGAATTTTCTTAGGCTTTCTCTTACGTGTTTTAGTAGGCCTACTGAGTCGACTATTAGGCCGTATTTCTTTTCGATAATGTCGTCTTTGTATGGGCGGTTTACTCTTGCTATTGCCTGTAGAAGTCTGTGTTCGTATAGCGGTTTGTCTAGGTACATTACTTTGAGTTTTGGGGCGTCGAAGCCTGTTATGAGCATGTCTGTGACTATTAGGATTTTGGGGTTTTCTTCTTCTTTGAATTCTCTTTGTATGTCTAGGTTTATTTCGCTGGTGTCGCTTTTTCCTCTTCTTTTTATTAGCTCTTCTTTATAGTCTAGGATGGGGCCGGTGTCGTTGTAGTCGTATGTCATTACGATTTCTGTCCATTCTTTGACTTGTTCCCCGTATTTTGGAGCGTATATTTTTTCGAGTTCTCGGTCGAGGAATCTTTTCATGTGAACGCATGCTTCTCGGCTTGCTGTCACTACCATTGCTTTGAATTGGAAGTTTTCTGTGTCTGCTTCTATTCTTTCGGCAATGTGTCTGGCTAGTTTTTCTAGTCTTTTTTCGTTTGTTAGGAATACTCTGACTTTGGTTAGGTGTCTTCTTATGTCGTCTCTTGTTATTATGAGGCTTTGCGGCGCAATGATTTCCGTTGGTTTTCCTGTTTCTAGGAATTCTTCGAAGTCGTCGGCAACGCTTCCTTCTTGGGAGGCTTCTACCCATTTTTCTATGTATTCTTTGATGTCTTTGTCGTGTAGGAGGATTTTTACGCCTTCTGTGACTGGTTTTCCTTCTTGGATTACGTCGTAGACTATGGGTAGGGTGAAGTGGTCGTCTATTGAGTCTTTTATGAAGTATACGTGCATGTAGTATTCTTTTGGTGGGTAGGCGAATTCTATGAAGGTGTTTCTTTCGAATTTGAAGACTGGGGTTCCTGTGAATGCGTATCTCATGGCGTTTGGGAATACGTTTTTCATCATTGATGCGAGGAGGCCGTATTGGCTTCTGTGGGCTTCGTCTATTAGAAGGAGGATTTCTTTCTTTTGAATGCCGCCTAGCTCTATTAGTTTCTTTCTTCTTTCGTCTTGTGGTAGGGTTTCAAGTTCTTTTCTTATTTTTTCGTATTGTTCTCTGTTTGTTTGTCTGATGTGTTCTAGTTGTTCGTTTGCGAGGTTTAAGAGTAGGTTTTCGAAGTCTTGTCTTTGGAATTTTTGGATTAGGACTATGTAGATTTGTTTTGTTATGATGTTTTGTCTGTATTCGCTTCTTTTTATTGTGGTTATTTCTTGTTTTAGTCCTTCTATGCTTTCGATTATTTTTAGGTAATTTTTGAATTTCGGCGCTTTTAGTCCTTCTATGAAGTCTTTTAGTTGTTTTTGTAGGTCTTTTCTGTCTATGATGAAGAATATAAGGGGGTTTCTTTCAAAGTATTGTTCGAAGTATTTGTTTGCTATGAAGAACATGGTGTAGGTTTTTCCGCTTCCTTGCCAGTGCCATATGAGGCCCTTTTCTGCTTGTTCTTGACCGTTTAGGTAGTTTGCTATTCTTTTTAGGGCTTTTTCGGCGGCCATGTATTGGTTGTATCTTGCGATTATTTTGTCTATGGAGCCGTCTTTTTCTCTGAAGAATGTATACCATTTAATTATGTTTAGTAGGGTGTTTGGCTGTAGTAGATGGTCGATTGATTCTATTTTTATTGTGTTTTCTCCTTGTTGTTTTTCTATTTTCCATGGTTGCGCTGGAGTTAGTCTTGTTTGTCTTGTCCAGTTTGGGTAGGTTGGGAGGAATAGTTTTCTGTGGCCGTAGGCTATGGCGAGTTGGCTGTATCTGAATAGTTCTGGGGATTCTTGTTCGTATCTTCTTATTTGGTCTATTGCTTCTTGTTCTGATTCTATTCTTGTTGATGGTTTTACTTCGATTATTGCAATTGGTATTCCGTTTATGAAATGTGTAAAGTCTGGTTTTATGTTTCTGGGCGAACCAGGATATTTTATTTCCCTTGCATAGATGAAGCTATTGTTTTGGGGATTTGTAAAGTCTATTAGGCGGAAGGTTCTTTTTTCGCTTCTTTTAACAGTATATTCTACGCCGTATCTCAAATATTCCAGAAGAGAATCTTCAGCGGCGTTTCTAAGAATATTTTTCACATGGTCTAAAACTTCTCTTTTTTCCGGTTCAGTTAAATCCTTTAGAAGTGGCTCGTTTAATTCGTTAAATTTCTGTTCAAAAATTATGTCGTAGATAAGGTTTTCAAGAAGTAAGTTTTCAGTTAGGCCGTATTTTTTTCCATCTTCCCAGCCTAAACTTTTCAGTTTATTTTCTAAATCTTTTACATCCGCCCATTCAGGAATCAAAGAGCCAGAAAAATCTGAGAATTGACTCATACGCTCACCCTAACCTTACCAGTTAAAAGCAAATCCATCAATCGCCTCTTCATCCTGACCAGTTTTTTCTTCTTTTCCTCCTTTAGTCGCAAAATAGTGTCCAAAGAAGAAAGAATTTCAACAATGAGCTTTTGCTCGGATAGCGGAGGACAAGGCAGCTTAATGGCTTTTACTTGCTGAAAATTTAACCCTTGCCTTGTTGCACCTGCTTGAGAGCGTAGTATCTGACGCTGACCTTCAGGAGTTGCAAGATAATAAGCAGCAAATTGAGAGATAATGTCTTTCGAAAAACGTATTCGGCAAACATGTTGATTCACATTCGCCTCTTTTATGGTCTCCGGAACTGCAGCAACTCTTCCAATAGATGCCCCAGTTATATTCAAAAGCAAGTCCCCCGCGATAACGGCAGAACGAGACATCTTTTGATGCATCTCTTTTGAAATAAATACAACATCGGACAAATCTAATTTATTCATAAGTACATTCTGAGACCTTATAAGCGGAATACCATCTTTTAAGTATACGCGTTTGCCTCCTCGAGGGGTAAGACCGCTATTAACATGACTTGTAACCTCACCTATTTTTACAATGCGCCACTCCTTTGGTATTTTTCCTATTGGTGTTTCTTTGAATTCTTTGTGTCCTATTCCTTTTGTTAGTAGCTGTTGCATTAGGCCCTTCTTTAAGCGTTCAGCCCTTGCAATAACTTCATCAATCTTCTGAACAGCCAAATCAATACAAGAAAGAATCTCAGCGATATTTTGCTGTTCTTCTATGGGGGGGAGCGTTATAAGAAAATTCTTGACGAGTTCATGATTTAAGTGCAATACATTAGTACCTTGAGCTGAGGCTTTCATTTTTTGACGCATAGGTCTATACGTAAGAAAATAAAACAGAAACTTACTCTCCGCTTGAGAATGGTCAAAAACCAGTTTAGTTAAATCCATAGAATAAACCGCTCTTTTTTCAATTTTTTCAATCAGAAGTGGTGCACCGATAATGAATCCTTTAGTCATGTCAGTATTAGCTATGAGGATATCTTTATTATGTACAAAGAAATCGGGGTCTATGTGTGTATCACTACGTAAATATATAGACTCAGCATTCCTCTTTGTTCCCCCTTCTTTTTTGAGGTCATTGATTGTGATAAATCTGATTCCAGTAGGTACTTTACTTATATCTTCGCTACGGTAGGAAAATCCTCTCTTAAATTTAGCAATATCCCCAAGCTTAATAATATTCCAGTCTTTTGGTATTTTTCCTATTGGTGTTTCTTTGAAGTTTGTTTCTTTGTAGAATTTCATTTT
>CAYOFB010000016.1:0-11883 GCA_964403145.1 uncultured Candidatus Bathyarchaeia archaeon | reverse complement strand
CGTCAAAGAATCCAAGTGAGGTTCTAGTTATATAGGTTGGGCTTAAAGCGAGTATTAAGGCTGAAATTAAGCCGACAGTTTTTCCTCCTATTTCTTTTCCGAGAAAGTACATGGCTATGCATGTTACTGCGCCCATAACCGCCGGGAAGATTATGCAGAAGTCCTTTAGTGCGATATTTACTCCCATAAAGGAAATTATCATGTAAAAGGTTGCGGCGGTTAATGCGAGGCCCGGCAAGTTTGTCTTTGGAACATAGGCGCCCCATGGATACCAACGATTGTAATCACGCCAATCCAACCATGAGAAGTAACCTTCCTTAACTATTTTTTCGGTAAACCTATACTGAACAAAAGGATCGAATTCAGAAAGGGACATTCCCCAGCGTAGCGGTAATAGTCTAACACTCAAAGCTAAAACAAAGATAATTAGCAGAGATGAAAATGTTAAGAGTGTTCCATGCGAGACTTTTGGGAAATTATTCCAAGCTTTTTTTAAGGCATTAACTATTTTTTCTCTGCTAATCTTCAATGTAGCTATTTCCCCTCATGTTGCTTTCTGTAAATTATTGGATTGCTTTATTTAGGTATTTTGCTATCTTTCTTCATAAAGTCTTTAAGTGTTCTTTGTATTGCTGTGGCGTCATTAGATTTTTTAGTTCTTTTTCTAGGTTTTCGGGTTGTATTTTGGCTATCCATCCTTTTCCGTATGGGTCTTGGTTTACAAGTTCTGGTTTCTCATTTAATTCTTTGTTTACTTCGATTATTTCTCCGGATATTGGCGTGTAGATTTCGGATACGGCTTTTACTGATTCGACTGTTCCTATTGGTTCCATTTGCCTAACTTTCCTTTTTGTTTCTGGCAGGTCTACGAATACTATTTCGTGTAGGGATTTTTGTGCATAATCGGTTATTCCCATAATTGCGGTGTCATCTTCTATTTTTAGCCATTCATGCTCTTTTGTATAGTACAGATTTTCGGGTACAACATATTCTTCAGGCAAATTGTTTCACCTAGCCTTTTAGGTTTGGAATAAGCTTTGTTGCTTCTTCCAGTGGATATTTCTTTCCGTAAAGTATGATGGTGTCTCCTCTTCTCTGGTAGAATGGAAGTTTAATTATCTCTGCTTTAAGCTGTTTTCCCCTAATATCCACTGTTACTTTTTCGCCTTCGTTGTCATATTCAATTTTTACGTACCCCATTCCTATTCCCTTTTCTAGGAACGGCGAGAATGTTCCGCTTGTGATTTCGCCGATTTTTTCTCCGTTTTTGTATATTCCATATCCTTTTCTTGGAATTCCTCTCTCAAGCATTTTTATGCCGATTCTTCTCTTTTTTAGGCCTTCTTCTTTTTGTTTAAGTAACGCCTCTTTTCCGATGAATTCGTCCTTGTCAAATTTCACTACGAAGCTTATTCTGGCTTCTAGCGGAGTGGTGTCTTCATTTATGTCGTTTCCGTAAAGGCACATTCCAGCTTCTAGTCGTAGGGTGTCTCTTGCCCCTAGACCGCATGGCTGGATGCCAAATTCTCTTCCAGCTTCTAGAATTGAATTCCATACCTTTACCGCCTTTTCTGGATTAGAAATGGGAGAATTCCAAACGAATATTTCGAATCCGTCCTCGCCCGTATAGCCTGTTCTGGAGAGAAAAACCTGTATATCCGCCATTTTTGTCCATCCGCATTTGAATCTGCCTATTTGGCCGAGATCCTCTGTTGAAATCTTCTGTAGAGTTTCTTCGGCTTTTGGGCCTTGGACAGCGAACATTGCAATGTTATCTGAAGCATCTTCAACTTTTACATCGAATTTCTTCGCATGTAAAGTTAACCACTCATAATCTTTTGCTCTGTTGCTTGCATTATATACCATTAGAAACTTGTCCTTTTCAAGTCTTGAAACGACAAAGTCATCCTTTATTCCGCCTTTTTCATTGCATAAGGTTGAGTATTGAGCGTTTAGGGGCGTTAACTTAGAAACATCATTTGTTGAAACGTAATTTAGGAATTTTTCGGCTTCTGGCCCCGTTATTATTGCTCGCCCCATATGGGTTATGTCGAATATTCCAACGGAGTTTCTGACAGCTAGATGTTCGGGAATTATTCCTTTATACCATAGAGGCATCTCAAATCCTGCGAACAGCGTCATCTTAGCGTTTTGCTTGTGAAAATTATATAGATGAGTTTTTTTGCCAGCGTGGCTCATTTAAGACTCACTTCCGTGCATTTATTCCGCAGGTTTAACTTCAATGTTTTTCGGAACTGTTGAAAGTTTTTTGCCGCATTTTGGGCATCTGCCATTGTATTGTTGAACAATTTCTTCAGGTGCCTTTAAATCTTCTCCTTCGTAGAGAATCTGCCCGCAATTTTCACAAATAATTCTCTGAGGCATAATTAACCTCCATATCTATTAAATGGGTATGTTTCAATTAAATAAGCAAACTATTTATAGGTTCCGCGAGTTTTCAATTCACACAAAAGGGAAGCTTCATGCAGGAAAAATGCACTTTGATAATCACTGAGAAGCCCGAAGCGGCTAGACGTATTGCTGAAGCCCTTAACTTGAAGGGTAAACCTAAAAAGTATGAGGATAACGGTGTACCCTACTACGTTATTGAAAGGGACAGAAAGATCATAGTTGTTCCGGCTTTAGGACATTTATTTACGGTTACTCATGAAAGGGGCGGAAGAAATTATTATCCAGTCTTCAACTTTGTTTGGGCGCCGAGATACATGGCTGAACGCGGCGCACAGCAAACCAAAACCTGGATAGAAACAATTTCTAAACTTGCCGAAAATGCCGACGAGTTTATTTCTGCATGTGACTACGACATTGAAGGAAGCGTAATCGGCTACTGCATATTAAAATATGCATGCAAGAATAAGGAGCAAATAGCCAAAAGAATGAAGTTTTCGACTCTAACTAAGGCTGAGTTGGAGCAGGCATACGAAAATCTCCTTTCATCCTTGGATTTTGCTTTAATTGAGGCTGGAAGGGCAAGACATGAGGTTGATTGGCTTTACGGCGTAAACCTCACCAGAGCATTAACTCTTGCCGCCAGCAGATGGAGCGGGAAATATGCAACGTTAAGCACCGGGAGAGTTCAAGGGCCAACCCTAAAGTTTCTAGTAGCCAGAGAAAAAGCGATAAGAAGCTTCGTTCCTGTGCCATATTGGACTATTAAGGCTGAAGTTGAAATTAAAGGCCAGATATTTGAGGCTGAATACGAAGTAGACGTAATAAAGAAGAAGGCTGAAGCAGACAAGATTGTTGAGGCCTGCCAAGGGAAAACTGGAAAAATAGAGAAGATAGAAGTTAAAAAGTTTAGACAGATGCCTCCAATCCCATTTGACATTGGAGGGTTACAAACAGAAGCCTACAGCCTTTTCGGATACACGCCCAGAAGAACTTTGGATATAGCTGAGAGACTTTACCTAAGCGCCCTAATATCCTATCCAAGAACAAGCAGCCAAAAACTTCCCCAAGTAATAGGATACGAAAAAATATTGAAAGGCCTAAGTAAAAATCCGGCCTACAGCAAACTGGCCGCCGAACTACTAGCAAAGGAGAAACTTACACCACGTGAGGGGAAGAAGGAGGACCCGGCGCATCCGGCAATTTATCCTACGGGCAATATGCCGGATAGAGAGTTAAGCGAGCCTGAAAGGAGAATTTGGGATCTCGTGGTTAGGCGTTTTATGGCTGTTTTCGGCGAACCGGCAATTAAGCAGAGCATGAAGGTTTCACTGAATGTTAATGGCCATTACTTCTTTGTTCGCGGAAGAAGAGTTCTAAAGGAGGGCTGGACCAAATTCTATGCGCCATATATCAGAAGCGAAGAAATATTGCTTCCACCAATAGAAGAGGGAGACGAGGTAAAAGTTCTTAAAGTTATAAGGGAGGATAAGTTTACAAAGCCTCCGCCAAGATATAATCCAAGCAGTCTTCTTAAAAAGATGGAAGAAGAAGGGATAGGAACAAAAGCTACAAGAGCAGACATAATCCAGACACTTTACAATAGGAAGTATATCCGCGAAGAAAGAATAATCGTGACAGATCTTGGATTTGACATAATAGAAGTTCTGAATAAGTACTGTCCTCAAGTTATAAGCGTTCAGCTTACAAGAGAGCTAGAGGAAAAAATGGAGAAGATTCAAAGCAATGGGGAGAAAAGGGAAAAAGTGCTTACTGAGGCCGTCAAAGTTCTTAAGCCTATCCTCGAAGAATTAAAGAGTAAGGAAAAAATTATTGGAAAAGCATTAAACGAAGCTGTAAAAAAGGCGAGAATTGAAGAAAGAATCATAGGGAAATGCCCAACTTGCGGAACAGGCCAGCTTATGATTCTATACTCAAGAAAAACAAAGAAGCGTTTTATAGGCTGTACAAACTACTTTAAGGGCAAATGCGAAACCTCATTTCCGCTTCCTCAAAGGGGAACATTGAAGCCAACAGGGAAAGAATGTAAAGCGTGCGGGTGGCCAACCATACAGGTTAGGATTAAGGGAAGAAGACCATGGATCTTATGCTTCAATCCTCAATGTCCAACCAAAAAGAGGAGAAGAAAAATTGAAATGTAAAATATGCAAGAGAGAATCAACAAGCGAATTCTGCAGCTTTCATCAGAAAGCCTACGAGAATCTGACAAAAAATTTTGAAGAATGGAAAAGGGCTCTAAACATAAGTTGGGAAGACTATTTAAATGAGATAATTAAAAATCCATATGCGGGCGAATGGGCAAAGGAAGTGGCAGAATACCTAATTAAACATGGAGGGAAAAGGTTACGGCAAGAAAAATAAAAAGAAAAACGTCATCTTTCTCATTTACCCTTAGAAGATTCTGGAGCAGAATCACCACCTACAAACCATCTATATGGGTTATAAGCGGAGTTCTAATAGCCCTGTCCATATTTTTCCTAGGAGGAGGAATCTACGACATACTTGAAAGGCCAATACCCATCGGAATGCAAGGAGGCAGAGTAATAACATTCTATCCATATGGAATCAATGAGCAACTATTAGGCGAAAGCTTACTTGTAATGATACTATATGGACTTGGAGTTGCAGGGCTAATTTTAACTTATCAGAGCACAAAATATGCATATAGACCCAGGCAAGCATATATGATGCTATTAATTGGGGTTTCTCTAGTCGTGTTAAGCTACATATTTATAGAATTGAGTTTGAGACATAAAATACATGGTTAATATTAGAAGGGTTTTCTCTTCAATTTCAAGAGATAAGCAAAATAATTTGTAACCAAGTGAATTGGCGGAGTAATTATCAGCACAATAAGGAGTACTTCAATTTTAGGAGGCATAACCAGAAGTGAGAAGGCTAAGGCTCCTAAAACAAAATCAAGCTGGTCAGCCAATGGAAGAACTTCACCGGATCTTTTACCGAGCCTCCTTTTGATAAATGACTCAAATAGGTCTCCAACTAATGCTCCAAGCGCTGTTATAAAGCCGAAAGCCATAGGATACTTAAAGAGTGCATATTCGGCGAAACCAACTATAGTTCCAACGATTAATCCAGAGATGAACCCTCTAAGTGTCTTGTTCTTCCCAAAAATAGGCTTTCCGTCCACAAATTTCTTTCCTCTGTCAAGGGGTTTCCCCCCTCCGAAAATTACTGGTGCCGCGTTGGCGCAGTAGGCGGGGAATATGAATTTTAAGGCTTCAATTATTGTTTCCAGTATCAATTTGTTCATCTGTAGCTGGCTATACCTTTCTGGGTGATTTTGAAAAAGCATGTTTTAAGTCTTTTCTGTTCTGGGTGTTTCTCTAGAGTTGCTCTGAAAACGTGCGGTTGTGGTGTTGGCTTAAAATTGATTATTGTATCCGCCCAGAATTTTAGAACCCGTGTGGCTACAGGCTCCACAGTTAAATTCTCTGTTTGAATTATGCTTCTAACTTGGCTTGTGGCCAGTACGGCTACTCCCCTCGTTTTTGCAAGCTGTGATAAATATGCAAGCTGCCTGCTTAGCTCTCTATTCAGTTCAAATGCTCTTTTAGGCTTTCTGGCAATTTCAGCTCTATAAAGAGACGTAACAGTATCAATAGCTATCAAGAGAACCTTTTCTGTTAATATATTTTCAAGCTGATCAATTATGTAGGATTGCTGCTCAAAATTTTCCGGCCTTGTCAAAATTATTTTCTCTGCTACTTCTTCATAGTCTTGCTGAGCAATCTGGATGAGACGTTGAGACGAAAAGCTTCCATCTGAATCGACTATTATGGCTTTCTGTCCCATTCTCGCGCAGTTTACGGCGCATTGAATAGTAAATGTAGTCTTTCCAGTTTCAGCTTCTCCATAAATTAAGGTTAGCGCTTTAGTTGAGAGGCCTCCCATCAGTAGTGCATCGAGCGATTGACAGCCTGTTGGGATAAGCCTTTTCAATATGGATTCACGCTTCAAAGCCATTATTTAGCCTTAACATTAATAACTTTGTTTTGCCTAAAACGTAGATGAAAGGAGATTATGAAAGCTAAAATTGCCCTTGCAACAGTTTCGGGAAAGGCCTATTATCTACTGGTGAGTGAACTTAAGAAGAGAAAGCTTGATTTCCTCAGCTTAACACCCTATGAACAAGTACCTGTGGACGTGAAAGTTGTAATTACCACTCCTCAAGAGCGGAAGCTAATCTCTCACAGTAACATTCTAGTCTTCAGCGAGAATTCGGATCCAGCTGAAATTGTGGAAGAGGCAGAAAGAATAGTTCAAGGGAAAAAATGTTATGAAAAACTTATTCTTGGGATTGATCCCGGTAAAAACTTTGGAATTGCAGCCTTAGGCGACGGAAAGGTGATAGAGGCCCTAAACTGTTCAAATATATATGAAACAGTAAATGTTGTCAAGAACATTATTGAGAGGGAGCCCGCCGAGAAAGTCTATGTGAAAGTTGGGGACGGCCCGCCAGAATATACTGATTCATTGCTTGAACTCTTGGATAGGGCCCTACCCGAAGAAATAGTTATAGAGCGGGTTCCAGAAGCTGGAACAAGCCGATATTCAGTTGAAGAAAAGCATAGACGCGGCCTTAGAGATGTCATGTCTGCAATTAAGATTGCTGGAAGGAACGGTCATATCATAAAGAGGGAGGCTAAAGATGAAGATCGAAGTTGAGGCTGGAAAAACTCTCTTGGTGGACGGGCCAGCCTCCGTAGATGTGCTTTCCGGAAAGGTTGAGGTTTTAGCGGCGCCAATAAAAAAGGGAAATCGCGTCGTTGTTAGGCATGGGAAAAGATTGCCTTTCGAAGCTAAGTCTGATGCCCTTTTTGAGGTTATGCTTGGCGAAGGCGCATCATATGAGGAAATTGAAGGCTCAAGCATCCCCGAAAATTGGATTAAAACGGTTAATGAGATAGTTTCAGAAGTCAAGGCGGCCAGTCCGTTTACGGTTATGGTTATGGGAGAGGTTGACTCTGGAAAAACAAGCTTTTGCACTTTTCTGGCTAATAATGCCATAAAGGAGAAATTGAAGGTAGCCGTTATCGATGGAGACTTGGGGCAATCAGATATTGGTCCTCCATCAACCATAGGCTATAGTATACTTAACAAATGCGTGAAAGACCTCTTTGACGTAAACGCGGAGAACGCCTACTTCATAGGCTTAACCAGCCCGGGCACAGCCACAACAAAGGTTATCGAGGGCTTGTCTAAACTTAAGGAGGAAGTGATGAAGAAGAAGGCCGAGCTAATTGTTATAAATACTGACGGTTGGATTGAAGGAGAAGACGCTGCAAGCTATAAGCTTAGGCTTGTAGACGCCTTAAAACCACAAGTTGTTGTTGGAATACAGCAAAGTGACGAGCTGCTGCATATTCTAACTGGTATAGGAAATGCGAAGGTCTACACTGTTGATTCGCCTTCCGCAATAAAGAAGAGGGATAGAGAAAAGAGGAAAATATTGCGAGAACTCAGCTACAAGAAATATTTACGCGGAGGAAAAATACAATCCTTCCTTATAAGCTGGATAAATCTTGAAGGGACGCTTTTAGGCAAGGGAATGCCGCCTTCAAGGGAGAGGATGCATCAAATAGAAAGCATTTTAGGGGTTAAGCCTTGGTATTGCGAGGAAACCCAAAGGACGTTGATAATAGTCTTAGGGAGAAATAAATGGGTTCCAGAAGAGAACATAAAAAAGCTTGAAGAGACAATTAAAAAACGCATAAAAATTTTCCGCGAAGGCGAGGAAAGCGGTCTATTAGTCTCATTAAAGGATATTAACGGCAAATTTCTCGGCATAGGCGTACTGCAAGGCATAGACTATAGGCGTAGAGCAATAAAAATCTACACGCCGGTGAATAAGGGAATACATACGGTTCGTATAGGGCAAGTTAAGCTGGATAGGGAAGGAAAAGAATTAGGAATCTGTACAATTTTTACAGAATAAGTTAAGCTAATTACTCTCTTTCTCTGAAGTAACCAAAAAATAACATGAGTTCTTTTGCTATGCTTCCATCCTTGTCCGGAAGCGTTTTCATGTTTCTTCTAATCCATCTTGGAAGGAATCTCTGGCAGTAAGCCGTAGCGAACCGATAATCGAGAAAGATTATTGCTCCTCTATCTTCAAGTGTACGTATAGGTCTTCCTGCCGCTTGCGAAGCCTTCTTTAGAGCGGGAAGGATATAGCCGTATTCTCTGCCTTTTCCGGGAAATCGACTTTCATAATAGCTTATTTGGGCTTTGACTCTTGGCGTGGGTTCCGCATATGGAACGCCGACGATTACAACAGTATTCATTTCATCGCCTGGATAATCAACTCCTTCACTTGAGCGGCCGCCTTGAACGCCTAGCAAGACGGCGCCGCCATGTTTCGCGTAACCCTTGAAACGACGGATAAGCTGCTCATTCTCTTTCGATTTCATTCCCTTCCTTTCATAAAACAATGGTTTTTCTAACATTTCTTCTAGGCCTGCTGAAAGTAATCCTTCTAAGACGTCGAATGAAGCTGTGAAGACTCCAATATTGGCTGGTGTATATCTTGCGGCTTCAGCTATTCTTTTGGCTAGTTTATGATACATTTCCTTTGTTCTCTTTTTCATGGCCGTAGTTACTCCTTTGCAGACGAGCGCTAGTACGTGTTCAGGTGGGAAGGGTGAAGAGACAGCCTTTAAAATTGTGTTTTCTGGCATGGCGGTTACTTGCATATAGGCTTCAAGCGGTTCAAGCGTTCCAGACATGACTACGCTTGTATAAACATTCGAGAAGACGGGTTCCGTTATTTTTGCTGGGTCTAGGGCGACTATTTCAAGTTTAGCCGAAGTTTTTCCAGCCTTTGTTAGATATTTGCTTATAACATGCGTATAGGCTTTCTCTTCTCTAGTCTCGAACCATCTTGATAGGAAACTGGCTATTCTGTGGATGTATGAGCGTGGGTATTTCCCTTTGGATAAAAGGTTGTGGCGGATAATCTCGCCTATGCTTAGAAGTTCCTCGAAAAATGTTAATGGAGCCTCAACGTCGGCTTTCTTCTCTAGTAGGTCTAGGAAAAATTTTGGCGGTATTTGGGCTTCATCCTTGACTGCTTCAGCCATTCTTTCGATTATCTCATGTAATCTTCTGCAGAAAATTGCTATATCTTCATATCCATGTTCTCTCGCTTCTTTCTCTCCCATTTTTATGGTGAAGAGTGAAAGTTCATCGCTCGCTATTTCAATTGCTGTTTCTGGAAGATTATGCGCTTCATCAACTACAAGGATGAATTGTTCCAGCGGCGTCTCTATCCGTTTAAAGAATGCATTTCTTATCACTGGGTCGAAAATGTAGAGATAGCTAAGCGCAATAACATCAACTTCTTCAAGCATCAACTTTGTCAATTCATAGGGACATAAGCCTTGAGATTTGCATATTTTCGACACTTCGCTTGCCTTTAGCGGCTTTCTAAGCAATTCAGCCAAAACTTCAGCGCAAAGATCATACTCTTCCTCAATTTTTGAATAATATGGACATTCATGTCTAGCCTTTAGAAGTCTACATGTTTCCATTATGGAACGAGGGTCTTTCGCATGCCTCAAAACAAATGGGTGCAGACACATTTCGCTTCTTCCACGTATAGAAACTCCTGAAACCTGCTGCTTTTTTGAAATGGCCCTTAACTCTTCTATTACGCGATCATGCTGCCTATGAGTTTTGGCCAAATAAATAATGCGTAAGTTGTTCTCTTTTGCGATTGGAAGACATGCTGAAAGCGCCGATACGGTCTTGCCGAGTCCGTTGCTTCCCTCTATCAGAATGCTTTTTCTTTCGGAGATCGCCTCATAGATTGCCTCTATAAACTCATCTTGGAGAGGCCTAACAGAAGTGTAGGGAAAATATTCTAATGCTTTCCTTGGGATTTCAAGCATTTCTTATCATCTTACTACCCATCATACAGAACCCATTAACTGGGCACTCTGCACATTTCGGATTTCTGGCCTTGCAGTACTTTCTTCCAAGCATTATAAAGAGTATGTGAACTTCAAAGTAATCCTTTGGATCATAAAGCGCCTGTAGACTTTCTCTAATTTCCTCATAATCTGCGTTTTGACCTACAAAGCCAAGCCTCTTTGAAACCCTCTTAATATGGGTATCAATTGGTATGGTCGGTTTTTTAGCTCTAAACAGTAAAAGAACGTCAGCTGTCTTCGGTCCTATCCCAGGCAATTCTAGAAGAGCCTTACGAGCTTCTTCGAATGGCAACTCATGTATAAAATTGAGTGATCCACCAAACTTCTCCATGACTATTTTTGCGAGTCTTTTTATTGTTCGGGCCTTGTTTCGGTAAAGCCCCGCCACTTTTAGTGCTTCTTCAATTTCTGAGAGCGGAGCCTTCGAAAGGGCTTCGGGGGTTATTGGAAATTTCTTCGATAAATTTTCGAAGGCACGAGCGGTGTTGCGGTCGGCAGTGTTCTGGGAAATAACAGTAACGATTAACGTTTCAAAATCACTACTTCTTGAGGAGATCCACTTTGGAAGGGTGAAATTTTCACGTAGCACATTCAGTATCTTATTGGCTCTTTCAACTTCAGATTGCATAATCCTCACTCAATAGTAGGAGCAGGGCCAATATGAAAGTTGTTGAGGGCTAATTGCTGTATGTAACATGCTCTCTCGCACAAGCCCATTTCAAAAACTAGCCAAAAGTGCAGAATTGAGGAGCCGTCTAATTGAAAACGGAAAAAATAGCATTCTCAATGCTCTTCCTTTTCTTAGCCATAATGATTATTCTGCCTATTGCTAACTATTCTGCGTCAAGCCAAGAAAGCATAGCTGATGCGCCGGAAAATTCGGGGTTAAGCGCAGACTACATAATCTACGGGAACAAAACAAAATTTTACGCTGTAAACAAACTGCAGCAAGTAGAGTTTGAAAATGAAAATTTCAGCGAACTAATAAACGATGTTTTTTCTTCAGCCGAGGAAGGAGCAATAATAACAATAAGCTCAGGAAAATACAGAATTTCAACTACTTTAAAAGTGTTAAAACCTCTACACATCTACGCCTACGGCGCAACCTTCCAAATTAATGCATCCTCGACACCTATCGCCATTCAAATCGGCGACAAAGAACATCCAATTTTCAGTCCTCACAGCTTTAAAGGAGCCAAAATCCTGAATGTAGGAGAAAAAGGAGAAGGAATAGGAGTTCTGCTTTATAATTCACATTTCGGCATTCTAGAAGACCTCGAAGTTTGGTTTTTCAACTTTGCAGTTTATTCCAAAGGAAGCTGGGACTATAACGTTAGAAACTGCATTCTAAGAGTAAACAGAGTAGGCATCAAACTGGATCAAGACGATGAAGGCATGAACAGAAGCAACCACTTCAAGATTTCAGGCGGGTATATAGGCTGCGAAATTGGAATACACATAACTGCAAACTGTCAAAACGTAATAATAGAAACCGTAAACA
>CAYOFB010000015.1:0-11928 GCA_964403145.1 uncultured Candidatus Bathyarchaeia archaeon | reverse complement strand
AAGACGTTGCAACGGTAAATTTAGATCCTGGAGTTTTAGAATTACCTTACTCGCCAGACGTCGACGTCAGAGATTACATCAACGTAGTTTCTCTAATGGATGAATACAAGCTTGGCCCAAATGCTGCATTAATAATGGCAGCCGACCTAATAGCCGAGGAAATCAGCAAGATAGCCGCTGAAATAGAGGCATTAAATCCCGACATCGTGCTTGTCGACACGCCGGGCCAGATGGAGCTTTTCGCATTTAGGGCGAGTGGACCCTACATTGTAAATGAGATTACCAATGAGCCTAAAGCCATAATCTACCTCTTCGACTCAGTTTTCTGCATGAACCCTCTAAACTACGTCTCAAATCTCTTCCTTTCTGCAGCCGTCTACAACCGCTTCCTTATCCCCCAAATCCATGTTCTTTCAAAATGTGACCTGCTTGATTCAGAAAATGTCAATAGAATAGTTGATTGGTCGGCTAAGCCGAAAATGCTTGAAGATGCGATAGAGGAAAAGCTCAGCGGTACGAAAAGAATTCTTAGCAGAGAAATAATGAAAGCCATATACAATCTTGGAATGCGCTTTCTACTCATTCCAGTTTCAGCCAAAACCAATGAGGGAATGATAAATTTAAACGCCGCCCTAGAAAGGGTTCTAGCCGGAGGAGACAAATACACATATTAATCTTCTAGAAGCGTTAGAGCTGCAGCTAAAGCTCCATATTCAGCCTTCTCTTTAGTTTCACCCGTTCCAACAACCACTACATCGTTATGTTCCGGCTTTAGAAGTTCAACTATCTGCCTATACGCAACTGGATAATCCTTCGCAACATCATCGCTTACTCCAGGAAGAATTATTTTCCTATCCTTAACCACTAGTGTTGTCGCGCCTTCGGCTCCGGCCATTATTGCTGCATCGCGTTGCTGCATCCCTATTCTGACCTTGTCTCCACATTTTTTAATTAGAACTGCCACAGTGTATTCTGCAAGTGAAAATTCGTTTTTCTCAAGAAAAACCTTCTTAGGAATTTTCTCTTTGAATTTTTTCCAGAAATCCTTACCAAAATTTGTAAGATGGCAACCGTTCTTTGAAATTTCTATAAGATTTGAATCCTTTAGACGTTTTATTATTGTACGTATAGTTCCCTCTCCGATTCCTAGCTTCTTTGCAAGTTTTCCCCTTCCAATGGGGCCTTCTGCAATTAGTTCAAGAACCTTGATTAGATGCAGTGACGTAAAAGTTAAGGCTGGACCTGGACCCTTCTCTTTAACTAGAGAATTTAGAAGCTCCTTTACTCTCATCCTTTTCCACAATAAATAAGTAGATTTTATATTATAATTTTGCTGTGTGCGTCAAAGAAAGTGTTGGCTTTATTGATTTTTGTTCATTACATTTTCCTTGACTAGTCCGGCGGTAATTGAAATTAGACCTATAGTCAGTAGGTATAAGAGTGGATATATGAACATCGAAAGCAGACTTTCATATGTTGCTGCTTCCGGCAGTTGCGGAGTGAAGAATATGGCTATCCATAAAATTATGAATGTGGCTATGCAGCCTAAGCCGAAACCTACGGCGAGTCCGTTAACGAATCTTGCGTTAAAACTAAGTTTTCTATGCTCTTTCTTGTCGGATGAACTCAGATCCATGATGAATGTTTGAGTTTCTTCCTTTTTCTGTTCATAGGCTGACTCTTCAGCTTCGCTTTTTTCAACTTCATTCTCTTCAGTTACGGTTTCCATATTCTATTCCTCTGCTCTACCTTGGTGAAAGTTAGAGTCTAATAAAATGTTCGAATTCTGAATCCAATTTTAAAAAATGAATTCAAAATAAGAAAAGTAACAACACAACTGCTCGCAGCGATCACCTATTTTGGCCATAAACTCATCCTATGAAATCCGGTGAAATCTGATAGAAATTCCACAAAACAAATATGAGATTTTCCTCAAATATTTCGTGAAGGGAATGGCGCAAGCGAAGGGGAGAAGGGAGAGGTTGTCACAGAATTACACTTGCCATTCCCTTCACACATCAACCTTACAACATTAACGATGTTATTTATAACATTTTCCTCTATTCTAAAATTGTTTTTAGCAAAATCTAAAATTTATTAGATAGGAAAATCATTAACATTCGTGTCAAAGTTTAAAGTGGGCCCGTAGCTCAGCAAGGATTAGAGCACCGGGCTTTTAACCCGGGGGTCGCGGGTTCAAATCCCGCCGGGCCCGCCATTATCTACTAAAGCTTATCAGCTGTTGATTGTTATACCTAAAGATAAGACTGGAGGAGGGTATCTTGGAGGAGATTTTCCGCAAATTTGAAGATTTTATCTTTGAGTGCATGTCAAAGACCAATCTTCCGGCAATTAGCGTTGCAGCCGTCAAGGATGGACAAGTTGTTTATAGTAGAGGGTTTGGCCTTAGAAATAAGGCCTATGGACTTAGGGCGACTCCGAGCACGCTTTATGCGATAGGGTCTGTAACAAAGTCCTTTACTGCACTTTCGATAATGCAGCTTTTCAACGAGGGAAAACTAAGCTTAGAGGATTCCGTTGGCAAGTATGCTCCGCTGGAACTAAAAAGCATGGGTGAACCAGTTAAAATATGGCATCTGCTAACTCATTCTTCTGGCATACCCGCCTTAGCCTATGCTGAGGCCCTAATTCGATACGCGACAGGGGCGGGCGGAAAATGGATTCCGATGGCAACATACGACGAACTTTTCGCTTTTATGAACGAAGCCAATAAATGGGCCATAACAAAGCCTGGTGAAAGATGGTTCTACCTAAACGAGGGCTACCTTCTGCTAGGCTACATTATAGAAAAGGTTTCTGGAATGGACTACAGAGAATACGTGAAAAAGAATATCCTAGAGCCCTTAGACATGAATAGAACATTCTTCGGAAAGGAAAGACTTGAAAAGGACGCGGACGCCGCGGTTCCATACATCATAACTAAGGAGGGAGAGCAGAAAGAATCTATCTATGTATATTCGCTGACGGCTGACGGCGGACTAATAAGCAATGTAATAGACCTAGCACATTACATAATCATGTATTTGAATCGCGGAGAATATAATGGAAACAGAATACTGCCCTCACATCTCATAGAGGAAATGGAAAAGCCACGAGTTAAGCTTCCAGTTCAAGTTTTCGGCGGAGAAGCCTACGCTTATGGATTAATGACCATTCCAAACTTTCTCGGCTACAAGCTTGTAGGTCATGGAGGCTCGGTACTAACCGCAACAGCTTACATAGGCTATATTCCAGAAAGAAAAATTGGAATAGCATTACTTGCCAATGGAAGCGGTTATCCGCTTTCCCAGCTTGGAATGTACGGGCTCGCCCTAATGCTTGGCGAAAACCCGGAAGAACTTCCATTCATAAAATTAGAGAGGCAACTAGACGCTTTAACGGGCAGATATGAAACCTATAAGGGAACAATGGACGCCCAAGTAGTGAAAAAGGGCTCATTTCTCTGCGTAATAATCAAGGATAAATATATGGAGGAGATAGTCCCGCTATTTCCAGAAAACCTAGAAGGGAACGTGAAAACCTTCTATACGCTTCAGGGAGCTGGAAAACTACGAGTAGAATTCATAGTAGACGGAAGAGACGTTGACCTCCTTTTTGAAAGGTATAGATTGAAGAAGGTTGGAGCACTATAGCCCACACATGCATGCCACTATGAAGCATCTGCAGTTTAGCCTAATATGGTTCGATTCGCTCGGCGCAAAATCCACATGCACACTAGTGGAAACACCAGACACGAAGATTCTTATAGATCCGGGCGCCGCGATAATGCAGCCAGGATTTCCCGCATCCATGGAAAAGAAGATTTATTGGCTGGAAAAAGCAAGAAGGGCTATAAAGAAAGCGTCAAAAAAGGCCAAGATAGTCGTAATCTCCCATTATCACTACGACCACTTCACCGACTTCAATAAAACGATTTATAACGGAAAGCTTGTTTTGGCTAAAAACCCAAATGAATACATAAATGATTCGCAAAGAGAAAGAGCGGAAAACTTCTACAACAATATTTGCAAAGCATTCGGCAGAACCAAACTTGAAGATTTACTAGAAGAAAGAAAAGAAGAAAAAGAGTATCCAGACCCTCTCGAAGAGCTTCCTCTCGCAATGAGCATGGATTACGGGGACTACAACCCAAGAAAAAGGGAATTATTAAAGAAGGGTGAGAAATGGTTTAGGGCAAGAGTCAAAAAATGGAACAGCTACAAAGAGATACCGGAACTAAAATTTGAAAATTGCCAAGTCAAATTTGCGGATGGTAAACAACTCAAATTTGGAGAAACGACAATAAAATTTACGAAACCTCTCTTCCATGGAATAGAATTTGCAAGAGTAGGATGGGTAATTTCCACGGTAATTTCCTATAAAGATGAGAAAATAATCCATACGTCAGACCTGCAAGGCCCAACAATCGAGGATTACGCAGAATGGATCGTGAAAGAAGACCCAGACGTTCTAATTTTAGATGGTCCAAGCACCTATCTTATACCTTATATGCTAAATTTAATCAATTTAAAACGAACGATAAAAAATGCAATAAAAATAGTAGAAGAAACAAAGAAACTTCAGCTAATCATTTACGACCACCACTTACTGAGAGAGCCAAAATATAGGGAAAGAGTAAGTCAGGTTTATGAAAAAGCGAAGGAAAAGGGGAAAAAAGTCTTGGCCGCTGCAGAATATCTAGGTAAAAAACCGGTAGTTCTTCAGCATTAAAATGCTTTATAGCAACTGAGCGAAATGTATGTTCCTTGCGAATTCTCTGAAACTTGGCTAAACTATGGTAAGTTTTAGTAAACTTTTTATTTTGTGTATTTTTGTTTTTCTTTTAAACGAAAAGGTTTATTAAATCGCATGTCTTAAGACATGATGAAGGCTTATGACTGCACAAACTGTATCCCCAACCGCAAATCAACAACAGCTTATTTTTATTCTCATTTTTATCCTGGCATTTAGCGCAGTTTTCATAGCATACGCCGCTGTCACCGGAATGTTTAAAGTCACTAATACTGGATATTTGAAAGCTGTCGGCGTACAGGTCTATTTGGACGAAGCATGCACTAATGAAGCCAATTCAATCGATTGGGGATACTTATCGCCTGGGGAAACTAATACAAGAACCGTCTATGTCAGAAATAACGGTACAGTTCCCATGATTCTTTCGCATATAGTCCAAAATTGGAATCCAGCTGATGCAAAAAATTATATAACATTTAGCTGGGATGGAGAAAACAAAGTTGTTAATGCCAGCGAAGTTGTCGCAGTAAACCTTTCATTAAGCGTAGCTGAGAATATCACCGGAATAGAAAGTTTTTCATTCGAGCTAGTAATAATCGGAACCGAAACCTAAAATTTTGAAATCTATACTTTAACATAGCCATCGCCCGGCCGCGCATCTATTGGAAGCTATAGCGCAGAACAGCCGGACGAAGACTATTAAATTAACATAGCTGTGCAGTACCGGCAAAGAATGATAAAAACTTTAATCTGGAATTTAGAATGCTTATTTAGAGTTGGATGTATTTGCCTGAATACGAAAGAGTATTAGTTACTGGCGGTGCGGGCTTTATTGGCAGCCATCTTGTAGATAGACTTCTGAAAGAGGACTTTGATGTTGTAGTTTTGGACAATCTCAGTAGTGGTAATATTAGAAATATTAAACATCATATCGGCAAGAGAGGTTTCCAGTTCATCAAAGGTGACGTAAGAAACCGAGAATTGGTCAATAAACTAGTAAAGGAGATTGACGTAATCTTTCATTTAGCAGCTATAGTCAGCGTTCCGCAATCTATGAGGAATCCTATTCTAGTAAATGAAGTTAACGTTAGCGGTACTTTGAATCTGCTAGAGGCTGCAAGAAAATCAAAGGTTAAAAGGTTTATTTTTGCTTCATCTTGCGCAGTTTACGGTAATCCCCAAAGTCTGCCCATAAAGGAGGAATCTCCTTTAAGACCAATTTCTCCGTATGGTTCGTCAAAACTGGCAGCGGAAACTTACGTTCAAGTCTTCCATAAAGTTTACGGTCTAAAAACTGTTTGTCTTAGATACTTCAATGTTTATGGTCCAAGACAATCTGAAGGCAGGTACAGCGGCGTAATTTCGCATTTTCTACGTGCTCTAAGAGAGAATAAACCTCTGAAAATTTACGGAGATGGCAGGCAAACGAGAGACTTCGTACACGTATACGATGTGGTAAAGGCCAATGTTCTTGCTCTGAAAGAGAGGAAGGCAGTAGGCGAATGCTTTAACATCGCAACGGGCAACCCCGTCACAATAGAAGATTTAGCCAAGAAGTTTATGGCTGTTCTTGGGAAGAAGACGAAAATTGTGTATTTAAAGCCAAGAAAGGGAGATATAAGGCACAGTTACGCTGATATATCGAAGGCTGTGGAGAAACTCGGATATAAGCCAAAAATATCGCTTGAAAATGGTTTGGCAACAATTATTAAGCAATAATAAGGCTAAAACGTAAATTTTAAGGTATTACGGTTAAAATGAAGCCAGATATCAGTGGAACAGCCAAATTATCATTAATTGGCAGAGGAAAACACTCGACTAGCATTCCGACTGCGGCTCCAGCCAAAGCTTTGATTGGATTTAGAAATACGGCAGCTCCAAGAAAAGCGAAGATCAAGCCTATAATTGTTCCTTCGATATGCTTAGCTTTATTAAAGGGATAAGCTGTTTTGCCGAGAAACTTGCCTAATATAGAGGCCGTCCCATCGCCTAACGTCAATATAGCTATTGTGGCGTAGGCAATGTTTTGGGGAAATATTAAGAGCGAAAATGCTATACCTAAAGCGTAAAATATGGGTGCCAAGGCGAACTCGTACAATTCAAGTTTTACAGCAGCCTTCGCCGTTATTGACGTAAATGGCGGAAAATTCAAGCCTTGCATTCTGAATAATTCCGAAGCTGTGTAGAGCGCCGCGACAGCTAGTATCAGAAAGGCCATTAAATGCGGTGTAATCAAGTAAATGCACGGAATTATTGTTAAAAGGCCGCCGATATGTATTATTGAACGAATAATTTCATTTCTTGAAAGACCGATTTCATGCTTTTTGTTTTCCTCTTTGAATATTATTGGAAGAATTTCGCTTAGCTTTTCCGTTACGATATAGTCAGCTTTTGCACTTAAAATGAAGTCTGGGTTAAAGCCTATTTTTAAGCCTACGTGGGGAAACATTTGTAAATTGTTTCTGTCGTCAGCGACTAATATACAGTTTTCTGGGCGTAAATTTTCAGTTTTTTGGATTTTCTTCAGAATTAAGGATTTTCCATTCTTCTTTATGACTGTTCCTCCGATTTCGCCATTAAATTTTCCATTTAAAGTTTTCAGTTCAATGCCGTAAGCGTAATCTGCATCCAGTTTTTCAGCTAATTCCTTAATAAAGAGCTGAGGTAAACCTGAGCTTATCAGAGCAATTTTGCAGCCTTTTTCCCTTAAACGCCGAAATGTTTCTTTCACATCCTGAATTAATGGAAGCCTCTCGTAATAGTGCCGTAACTCCTCTATCGTATATCCCTTAAAATTTTTGTAGATTCGTCTTAAGGCTGACTCAAGAGATATTACTCCAATTTCATAGAGAATTCCAATTAACAATATTTTCAGGAATTTTAGCACTCCAAGTTTTCTTGAGACTTCGAATGGTATGTAACGCCATTTTGGCAGTAATACGCCTTCTACATCAAATACTACGAGTAGTTTCTTCATAACTTAACTAATTTCCTTGAAGTTGACCTTAAGATTTTATTTCTCTACATTCTCTTAGTCTGTCAGCGTTGATTAGAATGGGTAGAAAATTCGTATGATAACTGTTATCATGAAGCCTATACCCAATGCTAATGCTGCTAATCTTAGTCTTTTCTTTTCTATTAGTATGTTTCCGGCGTATTCCGTGGCGGTTGAAAGTAGCTCTGATGTTATTAGTAATATTATTGCCATAATCGCTAGCCAGAGGCTTATATCTGATATGGATAGTGGAAATTTCATATAGATTAAGCCTCCACGAAATTATACCAAAACTCTATTATCTGAGCGTCTGGCGAAACTCTATTCTTTTGAATTGTCGTTATTTTTCCAGTTGTTTTTGCTATTGCGCATGCTATCGCACTTGCAAGTGGGCATCCTAAGAAGTGAATACTTTTTAGATTTTGCTCCCTGCTGTAGAGGTTTTTGTAAATAGGATTCTCTATTCTAGCGTAGATTCTCTTCTTCTCCTTTTTAATTTCAATTTCCTTTGCTAGGTGTAAGCTTTCCGTTATAACTGATGGTAGGATTTCGATAAGAGTTTCAAGGTCTATTTTTGTTATGTCTCCGAGTTCTTTCTCGATTTGTTCTAATATGCCTAACCCCGGCGGCGATATGCAGATTCCATTTGGATTTTCGAGTAAGAATTTGCTTTTCGCCATTTCTTCTATAGAAGGCATTCCAGACTTGGTGTCGGCTGATATAAATACTATCATTTCTTTTAGGCCCTTTAGATGCTCAGGTAAATAGATATCCTTCGGGTAAGGCGGAATGTAGTAACTTTTCCCTCTGAATTTTAGATCCTTTATTATCCTGTCAATTGTTAAATACGTCGATGTTGCGGCAGAATCTAGTAAGTTACCTCTAACATATTTTATGGGTTTTATAAAGAGGAATAGCGTACCCCAAAATGTGAGGCTTAAGCCTATAAATGCAAGTATTTGGGATTCTTTAAGGATGGAGAATATGAGCGCTGCAATGCCTGGCGTTAAAAGGGCTATGGCTATTTTTTCAGATGGCAGTTTCTTTATGTTTACTATTTCATTTTTTAGGCTTTCAACTTCTAATTGGAGCTGTTGAATTCTCTCCATCAAATATTTTGTAGTTTGCATTTCAGAAATCGAACTTGCAGTGGTATCTTCTTGTTTCTTTTTATTCATTTTTTTCAACATTAAATAGCTTCAACTCGTTTTTAAGCTTTCTAGATTCTGGATATGTTTATTTTCCAAGTCAATTTTGGCGTATTATCAACAGATATTAGATTTCTTTCCACAAAACCATACTTTTCAAAGTGACTAAGAACCTCTATTAGTTCGCTAAGTTTCAGACGTTCTTTAACTTTTCTATTGAAAGTTGTCAAGATTTTCCTAGTTTCTACATTTTTCCTGTTTTTCGCGATCTCAGTAATTATTTTGAGAAGTCTTTTTTCCCTTTTTGTTGCGAAGCTCTCGAAGATTTTTAGGTTTCTGTTTCTCATAGTCGCTTTATAGATGTAATGGGTTACCTTCATTAAAATTAGTAGAACTACCGATATGGCGAGTAGAATTTGCAATGTGGGAATTCCAAGCGAAATTAATGATTGCGTTTTTATTGGTTCCCAATATGATGCGACTATTCGTCCCATGTCAAGCAGCTGATCCTCGAAGTCCTTAGGGTTCACTTGTTCATAGGTTATGATTATCAAGTTTATTCTCACATACTTTTGTTCGACGGTGATTCCTGTGTTAAATGTGGCTTTTTCAAACCAATAGAGCGTAATTTGGGTGTAATTTTGAGGAGTTTTGAATGCCAAATAGCGGGCAATTATTGGGATACCCTCTAAAAGCTGCACTTCTTTTGAGTCAAGCACTGACACAAGCGGGTAACGTCCATGGGCAACTTGCATTGTTATTAGGCATACTTCCCAACTATGAAGATTAGAGAGGCTATTTGCAACATTTATAGCGACGTAGATCGCTGGCTTTGAATAGTTGGTAGGTAAATACGCATAAACAAGCGCCGCATCTTGATGCGCAATTCTTTCATAATTTACGTCTCTGTACAAGAATTTCAGCTGATACCCTTCTATTTCTGGGAGAATGCCGGTTACGTTCTCCCAGCTTGATCCGGGAATTATTTCGATGGACTCTTTAGCCAAAGCAAAGGTTGGAGCGCTAAGACTTACAGTTACTAACCAGCATCCAACCAAAAGTAACAGGATTTTTGCCCATGTTCCACGTGAAACTTTCCAGCTTGGGTTTTTAAGGAACCTTCCGCATGAAAGGCAGAAAATTTGCCTCTCATTCATGCTCTTTTTACATTGCGGACACGATTTTATTCTTCGAGTTTTCGGGAAAATTTGTATTTTTAGAATTTTATCTGCGAAGAGTAATGTAAGGAGCATGCCAAAGAATATTAAGAATAGGCCAGCTACCGAATGGAAGACGAACATGGCGATTTCTTCGCCAAAAGAGTAAGCTATTGAAACTATTGCTGTTATGCGGATAATATTCAGTATTTCGAATACGAAGAAGCCGAAGATGAACATTAATATTTTTCTTTTGATTGAAGCTTTGCTGATGAGAGATAAGAAGGCTGAGAACATAACGAAGGCTACTAGCGAATAGACCCCAGAGCACGGCAAGTCCACCGTAAAGGATGTAGGATTTGAGTTTGGCATCAACTGAATTGTTGGAGGCCCGTAGGAGGATGATAGTATAACTGGCACGCCGAAGCTCCGTAACAGCAAATACGATACTCGAACTTCAAAATTTGCCAGAAGCCCTCCAGCGGCGTATATGAGCTCCATAGGCGGGGGAATAAGAAATAAAAAGAATAAAATCGGAAAGATTAATACAGTAAGTACCTTAGAGTTTGATAGGATTAGCGTTATTCCCATTAAAAATACTGGAATTGACATGATGTGATGTTCTAATGGATAAAAGGTGTGAGAGCCATACCAGTAGATTAGAAAAGCAACCAGACAGAGGATTAATCCCGCTATTTCATCCAGATATTTTACCCTAAACCTCTCTCGGCTCCTTTCTAGGCTAAGAGAAGCTTTTACAAGATCCTTTTTTAAATAGAATAGGAAAATGGCGAAGAATGGAACAAGAAGTATATGATTGAATTCCTCTGCTTGAATAGCTTCATTAAATAAAATTTTAAGGTCTTCACCATAAACAATGAAAACTAATAGGATAACTAGCGTGGCGGCGAAAACAACTGAATAATGAAACTTTATCCATTCAGAAAATTTATTCCATGTAATCGGATTCTTCATGATACTTCATTCCTTAGAGAGAAAATTCGAAAATTAGACAGTCTTTAAAGACTTTAATTTTTACGCTAATTTTTACTCTTGTATTTATATACGCAAAGAGCAGCGATGAAAATGGTTGTTCCCAAAATTGGCCCCAGCGGATACTGCGGGACAACATTCTCTATTGGAACATAAACCTCTATGATTGGGATTTGTGTGTTGTTATCTATGTATAAAACCACTGCTAGTATTTGACCGGGTCCTGGAACAAATCCTTCTCCATGCTCGTTTGCTTCGTTCACCATGTCTTGTGCTGCTTGAGTTAAGTCATTTTTTCCGTTAACGAAGTGCCATATAGCATCCTGCACGTCTGCAGCGGTACCGTTCTCATGGTGGTTTAATATATAATTAATCTTGTCCCATTGTGGAGAGGAGTACGGATTTTCTGGATCATAGCTTGAGTAAAGTCTTGCAGGATAGTTGACGCCTTGACGGATGTAGTGATCTTGGTCTACGCACCATCCCGCATAAATTCCGTTCGAAACATGATAACCAGAAGGTACATTACTAAGCATTATGTTGTAGTAGCAACCATCTCCGGGATATTTTACAACTTTTATTGTAATTTCCTCTGTTGGAAGAAGAATGTAGGGTGCACTATTAGCTAGGGCAGGGCTAACTAGGACTAGGGAAGCAATAACTATCAGAGGCATTATGAATAGAGTCTTTTTGTTTCCCAGAGTATGCATATGTCTCCCTGCATCCATAATTTTAGATGTCCTTCCATATAAATTGTGATAGAGAATTAATATAGAAGTTTTAAGATTTCTTCGTTAAAATTTTCCTATTTTTCTAGTGGATAAGATAAGGGTCGCTATCATTAAGAGAGTCATATCAACAGTCCCTAACAGAGTGTAGGGAA
>CAYOFB010000014.1:0-12218 GCA_964403145.1 uncultured Candidatus Bathyarchaeia archaeon | reverse complement strand
CCGCGCAGCTTGGGCATCTTTCAATTACCATTCGCCTCAATTTCTCCTCCATCACGATGATAATGTCATATTCATTGAGTTTCTTCTCTTCTAGGCTTTCCGGATAAGGCTTCAGATACTTTTCGGCGCCTTCTTCAGCTAGAAACTGTCTTGCTAAATCGGAAATGAAGCCTGCCGGATTTATTCCAGCTGAATCAACATTCCATTCCGGCCTAAACTTTTTCAGTAAGGCTTCAGCTACAGGACTTCGATAAGCGTTTCCCCAGCAAATGAATAAAACTTTCATTTACTGAAAAATGTCGGCTCGAAAATATAAGCAATGCTGAAATTCAAATAATTATTGTTACTTCACAATTGTTATACTGATTAAGCGAATATCAAACAAGCTAGAGATGTCAAATTTAGAAAATATTGCGACAAGGAAAAATGAAATAGCTGAATTTTTAGTAAAAACTCTGGATAGTGGTTTAAAGGAGATTTTCGGGGAGTATGCAGCTTCCATAATTTATGATTATATGGAAAGAAATTTTAAATTGAGAAAGGATGAGATACCGACGAAAATTGAGGAATTTAGAAAAGGGCTTAGGAAAGTTTTTAAGCACCGGAGCTTACGTTGTAGAGAAAGCTGTTCTTAAAAGGCTTTACAGAAGTTACGGTTTGGAATTTGAAGAAAAAGAAAATTATGATTTTGAAGATTACCTTGAAGAATTAAAGAGAAAATTAAAAAGTGAAATTGAAGGCTAGGTTTCCTCTTCTTCTTTTCCATAAAGCATATGCAAAAATATCAACACAAGGGCAATGAACGAGAGCGCCATTAGGATAAATATTATGACTTGAAAGTATGTAGCTACATCCACGCTTTTGCACCTTCTAAATTACTATTCAGATTAAATATTTAAGCAGTAACGTTTTTCCACTCATTCATTAAGGTTTCGTATAGTTCATCACTTTCATCTATCTGGTCAAACCAACCAAGGGCTTCAGCCAGCTTCTGCGCAATTAGATGATAACATAGATGGGCTTCTCTATCCATGACTCGAAAGTAGAAGTCGTCGCATGTACAGAACTCGGCGGCTGGGAAAATGAGATAATCCCTGTTTTTGCCTACAACTATCCAAATAACTCTTTTACTCGGATTAAAAACGTATTTTTTGACTTGCCCTTCTCTCACAGCTTTCCATGCTTTAAGAAACCTTTTCCCAAAAAGCGAGTAGAGCTCACTTATATCTTCACCAGTTAACTTTCCATTTCGCTTCACATTTTCCAGTATCTCATCTAATAGTTTAGCTTCCTTTTTCCCTTCCATTCTTTCAAGACCTAAAAGAAAGGGGCTTTAACTACTCTATTTTTATTGGTTCTCCCTTAGGCTTTCTTTCTTCCTTCTTTGGAAGCGTAACCTCTAAAACCCCATTCTTATAGCTTGTTTTCGCCCCTTTCGGATCTACTTTTGCTGGCAACTCGACTTCCTTATAGTATTTCCTTTCCGGAGTGTCAACGGATATCGTCAGCGTGTCTTCTGTTCCATGCAGCTGTATATCCTCCTTACTTACGCCGGGCAGTTCAGCAATAACCTTAACTTCTCCATTGGTCGTGTAGACATCGACGAGGGGTTCTCGCTCCTCCTTTATTCTTGGACCGAACCGCGTCGGCTGAACGTTGCCGAACTCTCTGATTTGCGGTTTACCATCAGGCCCAATTGTTATGCTGTAGCCGTAAACGAAGGGGCCCCACTCGCGAACAGTTGTTCCATCCGGCAGTTTTCTTTCTCTAACATATTCTTTGGGAATTCCCGATGTTAACTCCCTCATTTCCCGTTCTATCATACGTTCGAATTCTCTGAACATTTCATCTATGTCTTCAAAGAACCAGCTTCTGAAGAATGGGAATCTGCGTCTGCGTCTAAACCATTCCGGATAATCTTCATCCCAGCTCATGAATTATTCCTCCATCAGAAGCTCGCATGAAGAAGATTATAAAAATTTCTGTTAAAAACGACTATGTCAAAGTTCTAAGCTGGCTTATTCTTCCCAGATATGTTCCGTCAAGCATGTAGACTTCAGCTTCACCGACATTTACGGCGCCAGAGCGCAGTATTGGCCCAATAAAATCTCGATACTTTTCCTCTTGACCTATACTCCCCACATTTATTGGTTGCCCGCCGAGAAAATCGTTAAAAGCGGGCATTATGAAAAGCTTATCAACTCTTGGAACCACACCAAAATTTTCCTTAAAAGTTTCAGCTACGCTTTTTTCAACTTTTATTCGGAGCCTTTTTAGCAAAGCCTTTGCAAGCTCCAAGCCATCACATTTTGCCTCCACCCATACTTGACTTGTAATTCTAAAGCCTAAGGGATCGCGAAAAACAACTACCGGATGCAAATGTCCAATAACTAGGTTTTTGCAGGCTAAAAGTTCAGGTGAAGGCCATGTATGCCCATGAAAAAATCCAGCGTCGCCTATTCTGGTTCCTGTCAGCGGCAGAATCTTAACGTTTTCTGGAAGTAAAGGCTCAAGGTTTCCATCATGGTTTCCGGGAATAACCAGCATTTCATTAACATGTTTAGCGACGTTTTCAAAAAGCTGCGGAACATCTCGCCATTCTTCAACTTCAGCCTTTGCAATCGTATGTTTTACGTCTCCTAGGAAGAGTATTCTTTCAGGTTTAACCTTCTCTATGATTTCGCTGAGTTTTCTCTGAAGTTTGACAGTTTGTGAAGGAACGTGGACGCCTTCCTGGGCTAGGGAAACCTCCCATCCTATATGCAAATCGGCAACGACAACTGTTTTCTCATCGTTTTCTGTTGCTAGCAAAGCTGGATACGGAGTTAGAGGCTTAATCATTCCTTATCACGAATTAAACGTAAAATTTCTTCATGAAGCCTTCTGTTTCCAGAGGCTATTAGGGAAATTCTTTGCTGAGGAGTAATCTCAGCCTCCAAATCGTTGCCGTCTGGAGCGGTTACAACTCCGCCAGCCTCTCTCACTATGAGATACGCTGCAGCCATGTCTATGACTCGCATTTTTCCTCTAATATCAACAAATGCATCTATGGTTCCATCTGCTACATAGCAGAGTTGAAGCGCATTCGCCCCAAAGTATCTTGGATGCTTATTCAATGCAAGTATACGGGTAATCTTTTGGTGAAGAATCTGATTTGCCGCCTTATACGTGTTTATATCTATACCTATCACGGAATTTTCGAGATCGGTTTCCTGTGAGGGACTTATCCTCTCATCGTTTTTGTATGCTCCCTTACCTTTTTCGGCAGCGTAGATTATGCCATGAATTAAGTCCATGACAACTGCAGCTTCAATTTGGCTTAGAAGCGGGCCTTTCGCTAAAGCTATTGATGTTGCTATGAATGGGACGCCATGCAGGGCATTGGTTGTTCCATCAATGGGGTCGCATACGAGATAGAGGCTTTTGGGGGAAGGCCCTAACTCTATTATTCCCTTTTCTTCGCTGAGTATTGTACATGAGAGACCGGCTTCCTTTATCTTTCTGATTAAAGTTTTTTCAGCTCTTAAGTCAATTTCTTTGGTTAGATCTCCGCCAGCTCCTCTACCATAAGTTTTCGCGGCCTCTTTTGTTCCTACGAGAGGCAGAATCTCATTTCTGATCTCCTGAGCGCATTTCTTTAATATTTCTAGGTTGTTCACTTTCATAACCTACTGAATGTTTCTGATGATGATAAGTGTGCAGTGCATATTAATAATTCTCATTTAGACTGTAAAACTTGCATTGGAATAATTATTGTTACTTCATAATGGATAATATTCTGCTCTTCAAATTCTGAACTGTCAATAATTGATGCTGGTCGGGAAGCAATTGCAGAAATGCAGGTTTAAGTGTTTACTCGTTAAGGCGGTTGACGAAAGCTTAAGTTTTCTCGGAGACTCTGTTAAATGCTCAATCTATTTTCACCTTGAAGCCTCGTTTGGAATGAAAAGGGAGGAAATACCTAAAAAACCAGAAATCTTTGCTGAAAAACTTGAAGAACTCTTTAAGGAAGGCTCATGCTACATTAAGAGACTAATCCTAAAGAGACTTTATGAAAGTGCAGGTTTAGAGCTAAAATGTAAGAAAGGCTACTCATTTACAGATTACATTAACGAGGTTAAGGAGTTTCTCGACAAGCAGGCTGAGAATAAAGTTGAGGAGAGGCTTTTGAAATGCGAAAAGAAAAAGCTAACAGTGAAATCCTAGAAATTTTTGATGAAATCGATGCACCGGTCTACGTGGTTGATCCCGAAACCTACGAAATCTTATATGTAAATAGGGCAATTAGGAAGGTTTTTAAGAAAAAACTTACTGGAAAAAAGTGTTACAAGGCTTTCCAAGATCTTGACAAACCTTGCCCCTTCTGTACCAACAAGTATATTTTTGGGGAAAATCTTGGAAAAACCTACATTTGGGATTTTCAAAATAGACGTAACGGCCGCTGGTATCACTGCATTGACAGGGCCATAAAATGGTATGATGGAAGATACGTACGTTTTGAAATTGCCATAGACATAACTGACAGAAAACGCTTTGAGGAAAGGTTAAGGATTCTTCACAAGTTTAGCCAGCGTCTGCATATGGCAAAAACGTTTGAAGATGTATATTCCCTCATTCTTAATGCAATAAAAGAAACTTTAGGATTCGAATATGCAAGCATCCTAATATCTGATGGAAAATATCTCCAAGTAGTCGCCCAAATAGGGCATCCGGAATTCCTAGGAGAGAAATTGCCAATTCAAGGAGAAAAGGGCATAACGGTAAAAGCTGCTAGAACCGGAAGAACGGTACTTGTTCCAGATGTAACAAAGGAACCTACATACATAAAATCGCTACCCAAAATTCGCTCAGAACTATCTGTTCCAATAAAAATTGGAAAAAAGGTTTTAGGAGTCCTTAATATCGAAAGCAAAAAGCTTAATGCCTTTGACAAGCAAGATGTGGAGCTTATCGAAGTTCTTGCAGCCCACGCGGCAGTAGCCATCAATGGCCTCAAGGAGAAAGAAAAGGCAAAGAAAAAATCTAAACAGCTCACCGCCCTGATGAAGTCTACAACAGAAATTGTCAGCGCCAAAAACCTCCGTTCAAGACTTAAAGTAATTGCAAAAGCTATAAAGTCGCTGGGCTGGAGAAGAGTAGTAATCTCAGTAAGAGACGAGAATCTAGAAATTGTCGACCTAGTAACGGTTGGTCTAACAAGAGAGGAACAAAAACTTCTGTGGGAGAGAAGAGCGCCCGGCCATGTTTGGCGTGAAAGATTAGGACCGAAATTCCATCGATATAGGATAGGAGAATTCTTTTATCTTCCATGGAATGACCCATGGGTTCGCGAGCATGTTCACGGAATCCCGCCGGATGTCCCTCCCGATAAGGCCGACTTCGTCGCCGGAGTCCCTAGTAGACTCAGCCCAGATGAAATGGTTGACTGGCATCCGCAAGACATGCTTTATGCCCCTCTACGCACACCAGACGGAAAAATAGTTGGAATAGTCAGCGTGGATGATCCTATCGATGGAAGAAAACCTACTCATGAATCTTTATCTCCGCTTGAAATATTCCTGCATATAGCCGCCGTCGCAATTGAAAATGCAAAGCTTATAGAGGAGCTCGAAAAGGCGAGAAAGGAATTAAAAGACTATGCCGAAAAGCTTGAGCTTAAAGTTCAAGAAAGAACAAGAGAATTGGAAAAGTCACAGGAAAGGCTGCTAAAAGCTGAGAGATTGGCTGCAATTGGACAATTGGCTGGCCAAGTCGGCCATGATCTCCGAAACCCATTAACAGGCATATTGGGAGCTGTATACTACCTAAAGAAGACAAATCCAAATCTGGACGAAAAATGCAGAAAAATGTTAGAGATAATAGAAAAAGACGCCAAATATGCAAATAAGATAATCGAGGATCTTCTTGAATTCTCAAGGGAATATGCGCATCTCAATCTTAAATTGACGTCTATTAGAGAGCTTGTAGAGAACGCCCTTACAAAAGTTGCAGTTCCAAACAACATCAAAATAGTGAATCTAACAAGTTCTAAACATAAAGTAAAAATTGATCCCGATCGAATGATACGCGTCTTTGTCAATTTAATAACTAATGCAATCGATGCCATGCCAAACGGCGGTACCTTAAGAATTTGGAGCCGTATTTCAGACGGCTATGTCAAGGTCTTCTTTAAGGATTCTGGAACTGGCATACCCGAAGAGAATTTGGACAAAATTTGGGGGCCGCTATTCACTACTAAAGCAAAAGGCATGGGCCTAGGCTTAAGCATATGCAAGAGAATTGTTGAGGCACATGGCGGAAAGATCACAGTTAAAAGTAAAGTTGGAGCGGGAACAACTTTCACGGTCATTATTCCCTTAAAGCCTAAATTAAAAGAGAAAGAAGGAGGTGAGAAAATTTGGGTGAACCCGCCAGAATCCTTATTGTCGACGACGACGAAAGCATAAGAGAAGTCCTAACCTCAATCTTAACGGATGAAGGCTACATAGTAGACGCGGTGGATACTGGCGAAAAGGCAATAAAGGCGACGCATGAAAAATTCTATAATCTAGTTCTAATAGACATTCGGCTGCCGGACATAGAAGGAACAAAACTCCTTACAGAACTAAAGGATACAGTTCCAAAAATGAGAAAAATAATCATAACGGGCTATCCAACCCTCCAAAATGCGATAGAGGCAGTAAACAAAGGCGCAGACGCCTATATAGTCAAACCAATAAACATGGACGAAGCCCTAAAAACCATACGTGAACAACTACAGAAACAAGCAGAAGAGAAAAAATATAGCGAACAAAAAATGGTAGAATTCATAGAAACAAGAGTAAAGGAGCTGGAAGCAAAAAGAAAAACTTAAAATAACCATCATTACCCATTTTATTCAAATTCTTCCTTTAGTTAAACCATTCACTCTAGAGCTAAAATCGTCGAACACTGGAAATAATTATAAACCCTGAACACTATCAACCAACAACACTATTACTATTGATGCTAACCCTAATTTCAGCTATTATCACAAAGAAAAACGCCAAAAATCTTCCACTCCTTTTCTTTAACCTTACAATAATCTGTTTACAACTTGCCGTCAAAAGTAAAAGACTTAAGAATGAACTTAAAATTAGATTATTGGCGGCCGTAGTCTAGCCTGGTCTAGGACGTCAGCCTGCCACGCTGAGGACCCGGGTTCAAATCCCGGCGGCCGCACCATTATCGGCATAAAACCTCAGCACTTTCACTTCCTTTTTCTAAACAGTTTGACACCATCTATTTCGCATACATGCTCGAAACTCGCTTCTATAAGCTCGGCTGCCTGCTCAATCGTCTTGGCTAGAACCTCTTTCACGCTTTCCGGATCCAATAAGTTTGCGCCTAGCCGCAGAAGTCTCATAAGCCTTTTTCCTTTTCCCTTGATAGTTGTCTCTTTATAGCCTTGCTTCTTCATCCACCAGAGGAATTCAATTATTTTTCCTTGAAGGGCGGCCATCATGGCAACCGAAAGACTCAAAGCTATAGGGATTATACATACGCCTTACAAAGACAAGAATGAAAATTCCTTGCCAAGGATGTAAATCGGATAAGGCTGGTGAAGTGGAGGTATTTCGCGAATTTGAAGAAGCATTGAAATGTGGGCGAACACATTGAGATACATTTTATCTCTTTTCATCAATTCTTTAGCTTTCTTCACAATATTCACAATTCCCGGATGAGCACAGCCTGTAATAACAATTAATCCCCTTTTTGAATCAATAATCAAGGATTGTTCTTTTGGAGGCCCATAAAGCTCTCCGGTTGTGTAAATAAAGTCAGAAATTTTCCTTGGAGCTGAAATCTCTACAAATTTGGCTCCTTTTTGGACTATCATGTTTTTGATAGATTCCGGGAAGGAACTTGGAATAAAAACCGTGACGTTACTGTTCCTCTCCAAAAAACCTTCTAACCCACCTACATGGTCGCCATGAATATGAGAAATGACTATTTTCTTAATTGAAGCAGGATTGATGCCCAATTTTTCCATATTAAAAAGCAAAATTTCCGAACTCCTTCAGTATCAAATAGTATTAGTTCCTTGGGAGTTTTTATTATAGTAGCAAATCCCCAAGCAGTTTTCAGTTCTGGTGGAGGGTTCAACTTCGCTTTATTGTCGTCGTTGTTCTGTCACTGTTGTTGCCTATGATAATGTTTCGTAGAAATATTCTGGAATTTGTCTGAAGATAAGGGCAGCTTTTTATCGTTTCCGTTTCATTGGCCATCGTAGGATATGAAGTATGTCTGTCTTCGTTATTATTCCCAAAAGCTTTTTGGGGTTCTTCTTATCGACTACTAGTACTCTTCCGATTTTGTGTTTACTCATTTTTTCGTAGACTTCCATGGCGGATGCCTCTGGGTTCACGGCTATTATCCTTTTATGGGCTATTTCTTTAGCCAATGTTTTGGCGCGTTTTGAGGCTGGAACCTTTGAAACGTCTTCAAATGTAACTATTCCTACAAGTTCATTTTTCCTGTTTACAAGTGGATAGCCCATATGGTGATGTTTGGTCATTATTGAGAGAATTTCCTCTACATTTGTTTCCGGACTAATGGTCATAACGTCTCGCGTCATTATTTGCTCTGCCTTCAACATTGAAAGTAAACTTTCCTCGCGAGGCAATAATTCGGCCATGCGTGCGAAGGCTGGAGGAACGGGCATGCGCTTCTTCTTTCTTGTCTCTATCTCTTTAATTGCTTGCTGCCTCTTTAGGACGGCCATTTCCACAAAGTGTCTATAGACTTCTGGCTCTTCTTCTATGCTTCTTACGCGTAGGGCTCCAGCCTTCACGGCGTCTTCAAAGAGTCTTTCACCTATCTCGGTTCTAATAATCACAATTGACCAATCGGTTAGAGGATGGGCTCCTCCAACAGATATGTCCGCTAATTCGGCTGTAAAATCTTCGCACATTCTGCAATTGTTAAGTGTATGTTCTATAATCTCTGATGGAGAAATAGCAATTTCTTTGCTGTCTTTGGTTATAATCCTATATTTTTTGTCTAAATCTATTCTTTTGATGTTGTCAGCCTCTATGTTATAGGATTCCTTTAGATATTTTGTGAGTTCGGGAAAGGAGAAGCTCCAGAGGCATAAGAGGCCGATTACTATTTTGAGGCTGTTTGTGATTTTGTGCTCCCAAGCCTCAAGCTTTCTGATGGCCCTGACATGACATGGAGTTCCAACAAAGGCAATTTCCAGCTTTCCATATTCGTGTACAGCTTTTCCGAAAGCCGTGGCTACGGCTGAGGGGAAGTATTTGCAGTCGACAGCTGAAAGTAAATCGTCTGGAACTAAACTTACTGAGGGCCTCAGCTTTACTGGAACTTCCTCTTCGCTTTCAGAAACTACGGCGCTGTCAATAAAATCAGTTTTTATTCCGTGAAGCAGCAATGCTGTTACTACTCCGCCGCTGTGACTTAGCTCTCTAAGCTTTTTGTCGGTTGCCTGAGCGAGAACAATCTTTCTGTAATATCCTATGCTCTCCCTTCTGTTAGGCGCGTCGGTCACGAAACCCAAGGTTTCGAGTAGAAGAGCCTCGGTAAATGGACAAACATCATAGCAAATTGGGCAGAACTCCAGATGATTTGAACAGTCAAACAGGTAGTGAAGTTCATTACCTTCAACCTTAAGGGCGTGAACTGGACATGCTGCTTCACATGCGCCACATAGAATGCAGAATCCAGGATCGATTATTGCCCTTTTTAGGTCATTATAAGCAATTAATTCCCTAGAAGTCTTCACTTGACTTCAACTCCTTTAAGTTTAAGTTATCCTCTTATACTCATAAACCATTTTCTCCCGATGATAATTGGCTAATTCAAATTCCTTGGTCATAGTTATGGCGTTTCTGGGACAGCTTTCTGCGCATTGTCCACAAAACATGCATCTGTCAACGTAATGGATTATCTCGGCTTTAAGTCCTTTTCCTATCATTTCAATTGCTCCAGAGGGACAGACTCGACTGCAAAGGCCGCAGCCAACGCACCTGTGCATATCCCAGACTGGACGGCCTCTAAATCCTTCGGGAACAGCCAACCGCTCAAAGGGATACTTTACTGTGGCGGGCCGGCTGAAAAGCTGTTTTAGGGCTTCCTTTATGATAGCCAACTTTCATCCTCCTAGACTTATAGACACAAGGATTATCTGCAGAATGGCGAGGGGAACCAGATATTTCCACATTCCTGAAACCATTTGGTCTATGCGAAGCCTTGCGAAGACGGCGCGGAGAAAGGAAAGCAAAACTATGACAAGGAATGTTTTGATTAGGAAAATTATGATTGGAGGAACAAAGCCGGCTTGCTGGGCGCCTCCAAGGTAGATTGAGGAGATGATCGCTGAAGCCAGCAGAATCTTCAAGTTTTTCCCGAGTCTGAGCAAGGCAAGTTTTCTGCCGCTGAATTCTGTCATCCATCCGGCAACAATTTCAGTTTCGGCTTCCGGAATATCAAACGGAACAAACTCCAGCTCCGCAAGCATACAAACTAAAACGATTCCAAAGCCTAGGGGCTGAAAAGCGACTAGCCAGACGCCGTTCAAACTTTGCCACTTGACTATTCCACTTATGGAAAGCGTTCCAGAAGCAAGTGCTGGCCCCACAAGAGCTAGAGCCATGGGAATTTCATATCCAATCATTTGGAGAGCGGCTCTCACCCCGCCTATAAGGCTAAAGGGGCTTTCGGAACAGTAGCCAGCCAAGAAAACAGTTACTATAAGCAAGGTTAGGATGAACATTAGGAGAATTAGGTCCCCCTCAAAACCCGCGAGGGCATTTTCGCTGGCAATTGGAATCAGGAATAGTGCGGTTAGGGAAAAGGCAAAAAATAGGATTGGAGCCAAAGTGAAAACTGGCTTGTCAGCCCATTCAGGGGTAATGTCCTCCTTTGAAAGAAGTTTCAGAAAGTCGACTATTGGCTGCAAAACGCCTGAAGGCCCAGTGTATAGCGGTCCATATCGGCTTTGAATTCTAGCCACAACCTTACGGTCAACCCATTCGGTTAGAAAGGCTAATAGGATAAGGAAGGCTGCTCCAGGAAAGACAAGTATTTGAAAAATCAGCATTAATGGATCTTGCGCCATTTCTGCGCATACCTCCTTAACTCTTCAAAGCTTAGGACTTTCTTTTCTCTGGTCTTTGAGTTTATAATTGCTATTCTGTCCATGCATGCGAAGCAGGGGTCGATTCCTGCTAGGACTATGGGTATGTCGGCTACATGCTGTCCCAAAAGCATCTTGCATAAGGCCGGAATATTGCCCAGAGTTGGGCTTCTAACCTTGTAGCGTTCAGGCTTGCTTGTTCCATTAGACTTAGCATAATGTATTAGTTCGCCTCTTGGAGCTTCAACTCTAGAAACGGCCTCACCTGCCGGAACAGCCATTGGAACCCTCACTCGTAGCATGCCCGAAGGCAAATTGTCAAGTGCATAACGTATCATGTTTATGCTTTCAAGCATTTCTTCGCAGCGTACGATTATTCGTGCGTAAACATTGCATCCATCATTTGTTATAACGTTGAATGGAACTTCATCATATGCAGCGTATGGATCGTCCTTTCGCACGTCGTTTTTTATTCCGCTTGCCCGCAGGGTTGGGCCTACAGCGCACAATTCAACAGCATCTTTAGGCTTTAAAATTCCAACATTCACTGTTCTCTCTCGGATAGTCGGGTCGTCTTGAATCGTTTTAATGTAGTTTTTTATTCTTTCTTCGAGGAAGTTTAGGCCCTTCTTAATTTTTGGAACCATGTCGGATGGGATGTCTCTTCTCACTCCGCCTATGGTGTTCATTGCATAATGCACACGGTTCCCCGAAACGAACTCTAGTATGTCCATTACTGTTTCTCTATCCCGCCAAAGATGCATGAAAAGCGTGTCGAAACCTATCTCATGGGCTGCTATTCCAACCCAAAGGGAATGGCTATGAATTCGTTCAAGCTCAGCTATGATAACGCGTATGTAATTTGCCCTAGGCGGGGCCTCAATGCCTAAAAGCTCTTCTATTGCTTGACAGTAGCATGTTGTGTGGGCGTCTGAGCATATTCCGCAGATTCGCTCGGCTAGGTAGATGTTCTGAATATAGGTTCGAACTTCCATGGCCTTCTCTATTCCACGATGATTATAGCCTATACGAGGCTTCACATCGACGATTATGTCTCCTTCAACCTCAAAAGTGAAGTTTTCAGGCTCCTTCAAGGCTGGAT
>CAYOFB010000013.1:1518-13027 GCA_964403145.1 uncultured Candidatus Bathyarchaeia archaeon | reverse complement strand
GCCGCACTCGAATTCTTTGTTGTTCTTTGCCTATTTCTCCGCAGACACAAATGTCTTTTGGGAGTCCGCAAACTGGACAAATGTCCGCCATTATCGCTCAACCTACATAGGAGACTCAGCGGTATATAAGTTTTCAAGAATTAAATTCTACATTCAAGCTCTAGCAATAGCCTTAAAGATTACCATTTCTAATAAGTTCCAAGCGTATCAATTGAGGATGAGCGAGTTGAAGGATGAGCTCCAAAAAGTTATTGAATATGGAAGAAGTTTAGGCGCCGAATATGCTGAGGTAAGAGCTGAAAAGATTTTTAGAACTTCTCTAACCACCAAGGATGGGAAGGTTGAGGCAGCTAGGGAAGGACTGGATAACGGCGCCGCGGTAAGAGTTCTCGTAAACGGCGCTTGGGGCTTTTCAACCGTAAGCAGCCTAGACCCAAAAAGGCTTAGTGAAGCCATTGAAAAAGCGTGCAGCATGGCTAAATCAGCAGCCAGCAAACTTAAGGCTCCAATAAAACTTGCAGAAGTAAAGACCATAGAAGACAAGGTTTACGCCAAGCCCCGAAAAGATCCAAGAGAAATTTCCATAGAGGATAAGATGAACACTATCTTAAACTTGGACAAAACAGTTTTTGATTATGATTCTAGAGTTAAAAGTTGCACTATAGATTATTTGGACATGAGCGGAACATGCTACTTCATTAATAGCGACGGAACCTACATAGAGCAAGATAAACTCTATGTATGGTCAAGAATACTTGCCACAGCGAAGGAAGGAAATATTCTAACTTATGGCAGAGAGGAAATCGGCTCAACAGCCGGCTTCGAAGTTTTTGATGAGCAGCCACCGGAAAAAATAGGCAATCTAGTAGCAAAAAGAATAATTGAACAGCTTAAGGCAAAAACTCCAAAAGGAGGAAAGTTTCCCGCAGTAATAGGGCCAAACGTCATCGGAGTTTTTATTCACGAAGCATTTGGGCATCTCGCCGAGGCTGACCTAACCATTTCCGGATCTGTGCTCGCCGACAAGTTTGGAAAGAAAATAGCTTCAGACAAAGTAAACGTTTATGATGATGGAACCATTGAAGGCGCATTTGGCTCATTCAAGTATGACGATGAGGGAATTCCAGCTCAAAAAACCCTCCTCATTAAGGAAGGAGTAGTCACGGGCCTAATGACGGATCGTGAAACCGCGAAAAAGCTTGGTTTACCGCCTAGTGGCAACGCAAGAGCCGAAAGCTTCAGGCATAGACCAATAATAAGAATGAGAAACACCTACTTGGCTCCCGGCGACCACTCCTTTGAAGAGCTTCTGGAAGGCATAAAGTTTGGCTATTATCTCAAAAGCTTTAGAGGTGGACAAGCAAACTTGGACGGAACATTCCAGGTCGGAATTCAGGAGGCTTATGAAATAATAAATGGAGAAATAGGCGAACCAGTTAGAAATCTTTCGATGAGTGGAAACACATTGGAAACTCTGCTTAAAGTTGAGGCTGTAGGCAAAGATTTTGAACTTTGGCCGGGAAGATGCGGGAAGGATGGGCAGACAGCCTTCGTATGTGACGGTGGCCCCCATACAAGAGTTAAAGAGGTGATTATAGGTGGAAGAGCCTAATTCAGAAAAACTTTTAGAAATCGGAAAGAAATCAGTTGAAAAGGCAATTAGATTAGGTGCCGATGAAGCAGAAGCCTTCCTAAGCGAAGGTTATCTAAATTCTGTAGGAATTCAACGTGCCCAAATAGTTGGATGCATGAGTAGATGGGAGTATGGAATAGGCATACGTGTCGCTTACAATAAGGCAGTTGGATTCGCCTACACAACAATTCTGGATGAAAAAGTGATTGAGGAAACCATTGAAAAGGCCCTAAAATTCGCCAAAGCAAACAAACCCGACGATAATTGGCCGGGATTCTCATCCTTAAAGGATTTTCCAGAAATAAAAAATGTATACGACAAAAAAATAGCAGAAGCGCCGCCTGAAGAACTTGTCTCGGACACTTCAACAATGCTAGAAACAGCCCTAAACTATGACAAAAGAGTACTGCCCATAGGGGGAGGAATTCAAACATCCCACATTTGCCAAGCAATCGTAAACTCAAATGGAGTAGAAGCCTTAGACAAGGGCACGGGCATCGCCTGCTACTTGGTTACCCTTGCGCATGAAGCCACAGAGGTTACGCCGGTATGCTTTGAATATAATGTTGAAAGAATATGGAAAATTGACCCTGAATGGGTGGGAAGAGAAGCGGCAAAAATGGCTGTTTCGTCACTGAAGGCGAGAAAAATTGAGAGCGGTAAAATGTCGGTTATACTGAATGAGACAGCTCTCGCATCGCTTCTTTACTATACGCTAATCAGCGCCGTAAAGGCCGATGCTGTCCAGAGGGAGCAATCGGCTCTTAAGGGAAAGATTGGCCAGCAAGTAGCCTCAAAGCTGCTCACGATATATGATGATGGAACCTTGGAAGGAGGCCTTAACTCTGCTAAATTCGACGGTGAAGGAACCCCAATGCAGAAAACGTTGATTATTGAGAACGGAGTGCTCAAAGCATTCCTCTATGATAGATATACAGCTAAAAAGGATAATGTAGAAAGCACAAGCAACTCGGTTAGAGAGGGATTAGAGGCATACATGAAAACTCCAGTTCTAGAAGCCACAAACTTCGTGATTTCTCCGGGAACAAAATCAAACGATGAACTCATAGAAGAAATCGAAAATGGCCTATTAGTCTTCGGAGTTCAAGGCGCCCACAGCAGTAATCCAGCAACCGGAGAATTCAGCGTTGTGGCTACTCCAGCATGGAAAATCGAGAATGGACAGATTGCTTATCCAGTGAAAGGCGCCATGATTTCAGGAACCATATATGAAGTCTTACAAAACATTTCAGCCATTGGAAAAACTCCAAGAAAAATGGAAAAAGTTGTTACTCCATGGATACGCGTAGAAAACGTTAATGTGGTAGGCTGAGGGCATCATAAAAGCTTTATTGGATTATGCAAATTTACTAGACTCAAAGGCTGAATGGAGGAAAATTTGGGCATCTTGCCGAAGCTGAAAGATAGACTCCTAAAAATACAGACCTTACGCAGAATAGTTCAATTCATCTCCTTCCTTCTAATATACTCAATAATATTTGGAATATCTCCAATCCCGCTGTTGCTGCCCGTACTCACCAGCATGGGTACAAGATCCAAAATAGTTGGGGAAGCCTTCGCAACTTTCCAATATATGCTTTATGAAAAGACTTTTCCGTGGCTTCCAATAGCCACATTCCTACTCTTCGCCATACTTTTTGGTAGAGCTCTCTGCGGATGGGTATGTCCATTTGGTTTCATTCAGGATTTAATGGCTTATGTGAAACGTAGACATAAGGAGATTTCGCTTGATACTCACAGAAGCTTTATAAAAATTAAGTATTTTCTCCTCGGAATTATTCTCTTCATAAGCTTTACTGTTGCCATTTCGCTTGTTACGTCGCCGTCGGTTGGTGAGAGATATACGAATGCGCTGGGGCCTTTCTCTGAAACACCATTTAATGTTTTAAGTCCCTCAGATACTATGTTTGCCGTTTTGCCAAACATGTTTTTAAGCTTACGTTTTGCAATTTATGAGCAGAGCTTCTGGCAAATAGTTTCCGGAATAGCCTACTTTTCCCCGCTGCTCTGGGCACGTCTAATAATCTTCTTTGCAGTCATGATTTTGGCCGCCTACATTCCTAGAGGCTGGTGCAAGTATTTCTGTCCAAACGGAGCTTTAATGGCTCTTTTTTCACGTTTCAGCTTTTTAGGTCTCAAAAGGGAATTAATAAAGTGCACACGGGCTGAATGTAGAATCTGCGTAGAAGCTTGCCCAATGAAGGTTAGAATAACCGAGCTTCCCTGGGAAAAAATCAGTGACCCAGAATGTATCTATTGTCTAAAATGCGTTGATGCATGCCCAACAAAAGCATTAAAACCAAAATTCCCATAAAATAAGTGAAATTTAAAGTAGATTCTGAAGGGAATAGATATGAGAAAAATTCCGTGCGTTTTGACAATAGCAGGCTCAGACAGCGGAGGAGGCGCCGGAATACAAGCAGACCTAAAGACCCTTTCGGCTATAGGCGTCTACGGAACAACAGCAATAACCGCTCTAACAGCCCAAAATACAAAAGGCGTAAAAGAAATCTTCCCATTACCCGCGAACTTCGTCAAAAAACAAATTGAAACTATACTAGAGGATATTAACGTAGAAATGGCCAAAACGGGAATGTTATACTCAAGCGAAATAATGAGGGTTGTAGCGGAAGCTTCTGAAAAGTATGATTTGAAACTTGTTGTTGACCCAGTTTTTAGGGCTGGGTCAGGCGATTTACTCATAAGAGAAGAGGATAAGGAAGCCCTTATCAGACTTATAATTCCGAAAGCTTATGTCTTAACTCCCAACAAGTTCGAAGCCGAAGATGTCGCTGGAATAAAGATAGAAAGTCTAGACGAAATGAAGAAAGCGGCTGAAAAAATTGCAGATTTAGGCGTTAAAGCCGTGGTAATAAAAGGAGGGCATCTAAATCAACAATCTAAAACGGTAACTGACATTCTATATTATGAAGGAGAATTTAGAATTTTCACAAAGCCAAGAATCGATGTTAAGCCGCATGGCGGTGGATGCAGCTTTTCATCAGCAATTGCAGCCTATCTGGCGCATGGAAATCCCATTCCGCAAGCCGTAGAGAAGGCTGAAAAATTCATTGAAGAAGCATTAAGATTCGCATCGAAGGTTGGCAAGGGCAGAACGCCAGTGAATCCCTTGGCGACTCTCTATAATGAAGCTGAAAAATTCAGAGTTCTAGAAGACGTTTACGCCGCGGCGAGGATGATAGAGGAGAACTCTGAGCTTTTTCTGCCTTACGCAGCTGAAGTTGGAACCCAAGTTGCTATGGCGCTGTCCTATGCCTCAAATAGATGGCATGTAGCCGCAGTTGAAGGTAGAATAGTAAAAATTGGAAATAAGCTTCAAAGAGTGGGATGCGTCCGCTTTGGAGCATCAAAGCATCTTGCCAACATAATTTTGACAGTGATGAAGTACGACCCTAATGTGAAGGCCGCTCTCAATCTACACTATAGTCCAGAACTTGTCGAAACGTTTCAAAAAATAGGATTTACAGTTTCAAATTTCAACCGAAGCCAAGAACCGCCAGAAATTAAGGCTATTGAAGGAAAAACTCTAAGCTGGGGAACAGAACAAGCAATTAAGAAAATCGGAAAAGTTCCGGATATAATCTATGATTTAGGAGAAGTCGGAAAGGAACCCATGATAAGAGTTTTAGCCACTTCAGCAACAAAAGCTACAGAAAAAGCATTGACAGCACTAAAGAGGCTATAAAATTTAGGTAAAATTACAGTTGGGATAAATCCGCATTAAGCAGAGGAGATTATTTTTAAGATACAACTCCCTAAGCATTAATTAGCAAAAAATGGAAAGAAAAAATCCTATCGAAAGACTTTCTACAGGAATTTCTGAAGTAGACCGTATGATAGCCGGCGGAATCCCTAGGGGATTCTTAGTTGCGTGCACAGGCGAGCCTGGAACAGGCAAAACGATTTTTTCCATACACTTCATTGGGCAGGGAATCCGCGAAAGAGATGTCTGCATATTCGTAACTACTGAGGAAAGTAGAGAGTCAATAATTACTCAGGCGTCGCAGTTCGGCTTTGACTTTAAACGTGCAATTGAAGAGGGCCGTCTCATAATAATTGATGCTTTGATGGGATTAGAGGATAAATGGTCGCTGAGAAGCCTAGACATTGAGGAACTTGTCAATAAAATTATTGAGGCTAAAAAGACTCTGGGTTACGGCCGCGCCCGGCTGGTCATCGATTCTCTTTCAGCTTTTTGGCTTGATAAGCCAGCCATGGCCAGAAAATACTCATACTTTATAAAGAAAGTATTGTCGAAATGGGATTTTACGATAGTAGTTACAAGTCAATATGCGATTACAACAAGCGATGCCTTCGGCTTCGGCGTAGAACACATTGCAGATGGAATTCTACGCTTTAGAAGATTTGTTAGAAATGGCGTATTAAGAAGGTATTTGCTTGTTGAAAAAATGAGGCAGACGCCCCACAGTGTAGTAATGCATGAAATAACAATTGTTGATGGAAGAGGATTAACCGTCCTTGGGCCAACTAGCGAGAGAAAAGAAGATATAACTTTGCCCAGGCAAGTTACGGAAAAGATAATTAAAGCTCACGAAAAGAAGGAATCCGAACTTGAAAATGAGTGAAGAAGACAGCTTGAATCAATTATTCTAGAAGGCTTAAAAGTAAGGTTTACAGAATTCTAGGGTATGATGCTAAAAGGGAAGCTGAGAGAGAAAAAGGAAGCACTAATAAAACTTCTACCTCTAATATCCTTCATAATACCATTCCTCATACTCTATTTAAAAAAAGATGTCGCTTTTCCATACAGTTTTGAGGCTACATGGAAAGGAAGAGCATTCTATATCTTCTTCATATGGTTTGCAATTTTAGAAACAATAATTAGCTGGGAAAAATTGCATCCTAAAGCCTTCAAAAAATCAAAGTCCATCAGAACAATCGCTCTTATTCTGGCTCTTCTACTTCCAACAATATACGTAATTATCTCCAATTTCTACGGATTAAACAACCTAATTTACGAATGGACCAAAGAAAATTACATGGCACAAAAAACGGAATTATCAGAGAAAGATAAACAATTTTTTGCGGGAATGATGCCTCTTTCAATTGAATACCTAGCTTTTGCAGCGTTCTCCTTTCTAATAATCTTCTTACAATACGGAATTGACGGTTTCCGAAAATTGTTGTTAGCTCCAACATTCCTTGCAGCTATGGGAGTTATATATACAATAGACAATCTATATCCCTACGGACAGTTTGTACCCCTTCAAATTCCAGCCGCCGCAACGGCTACCTTTGCCCAAATGATATTAAATCTCATGGGATACCAAACATCAATGACTTACCAAACAACACCGCGATATGGATGGACTCCCGTTCTAGAGGTTCGAGACTCCCAAAATCCGTTGATTTCCACTCGATTAGGTATAGCATGGCCGTGCTCTGGAGTAGAGAGTCTCATAATCTATACTCTTTTCATGCTAATTTTTCTAAGAGAACTTAGGATTTCGAGGATTCGAAAAATAGTATATTTTGTGATTGGAGCCATTATCACGTATTTCATTAATGTAGGCAGAATTATAGCTCTTTCTATGATAGCTATTAATTCAGGTTTTGGTAAGGAATTTTGGCGTTTCCATGATTTTTATGCGCAATTGATTTCAATAAGTTGGATAGCGCTTTATCCATTGCTAATAATGATGGGCGGGGATGCTTTGCATAGAATTAGGTCTTTTGCAAGGTCTTTGAAAATGCGTTTATTCTCATAGATGCGTTATCAGAAGATTTATTCTTTCTGTGGCACAATTGATTATGTACGCGATGAAGTCAAATAATTTCATTCACAAAATGTTCCGTAAATATTATCGAAGTGAAGGCGCTTCCATGCTTGAAGCGCCGCCGGAAATTGAGAAACGTGAATTTGGCTTCATTATGTTTGAAGGGGGGATGCTCCGTCATAAAAGCTTCAAGTCTAAAGATGAACTTGTAACATTTATGAAGGATTTTGCTCCTTCTGACGCTTATTACTCATGTGCCTATTATGAGAATCCCGAAGCTGAAATGGATGAGAAGGGATGGCTTGGCGCAGACCTAGTCTTTGATATAGATGCTGACCATATCCGTACGCCATGCAATAAGGTTCATGACAGCTGGATTTGTGTAAACTGCGGCTTTGCCGGACGCGGCTATACGCCTGAAAAGTGCCCTAGTTGCGGAATGGAGAAATTTGAAGAGAAAACTTGGCCATGCGAGGTTTGTCTGGAAACTGCTAAAAACGAGGCTATAAAGCTTATTGATTTTTTAACCGCGGATTTCGGCTTTTCACCTAAAGAAGTGAAAGTTTACTTTTCGGGGCACAGAGGCTATCATGTCCATGTTGAAAGCGAAACAGTTCAAGAATTAGATGCTATGGCTCGCAAAGAAATTGTAGATTACATTATTGGCTTAGGCTTAGATGTAAACTTCCATGGCTTCAATGTTTACGGAAGCTCTATTACAGGACCGAGCCTAGATGATGCTGGTTGGCGTGGAAGAATAGCGAAAGGAGCATATGAATTTCTTCTGAAAGCTTCAGCCAGCGACTTTAAAAGGCTTGGCTTAAGAAAGGGAACCATAGAAAAGATACTCAGCCAGAGAAATCATATTTTAGAACGGTGGGGGCAGCGCAATCCATGGGCTCTACTTAAGGGGATAATTGGCAAAAATTGGATAAAAATAGCGGAATATGGAGCCAAATTTCAAACAAGCCAAATAGACACCGTTGTAACCACCGATATTCACAGGTTAATAAGGTTAAATGGAAGTTTGCATGGCAAGACAGGATTTAGAAAAATTCAAATCCGACAAAGCGACATTGAAGGCTTCGACCCATTGAAAGAGGCCATTGCATTTCGTGACGGAACTCTCAAAGTTTTCGTTTCTGAAGCGCCTGAACTTAGAGTAGGGGAAGAAACTTATGGGCCCTTTAAAGAATGTAAAGTTGAATTGCCAACCGCCGTCGCCATGTTACTGCTTTGTAAAGGCGCAGCGGAAGTGTTGAGCGATGTATAATAAACTTTACGAAGCTTGGAGAAAAGAGAAGGAATCATCAGCCCTTCAACCTTTACCGAAGGATTTCTACAAAAAAGTAGCGGAATATGTAAAAAGGATTCGTGAAGAAAGCCGGATGATAGATAATAAGACAATTAAAGGGAAACTTTCCAAAATTGAGTATGAAAACGTCAAGAAAATGATAGATGAACTTTTAACACTTAGACTTGGAAAAATTCTCAGCTGCCTAAGTTCTGGAAAGGAAATCCCCAAAAATTGCTTGGCAAGTGAAGAAGAAAAAATTAGTGAAAAAACAATTTCAATCACCGAACATTTTCAAGAATTGGCAAAGAACTTGCTTCACGGAAAAGTTTCTAGAGATACAAGCAAAGGAGAGAGACGTAAAGTTGTTGTTCGTTTCATTAAGGATGTTCCAGCCATTGTTGGAGTCGACCTCAGAACCTATGGGCCCTTCAGAAGCGAAGATGTCGCCTCTCTACCAGTCGAGAACGCCCGAGTTCTAATTAGGCAGGGCTTAGCTGCCGAGGTTGAGCTTGGCTAGAAACAGTTAAATATTTTTGTTAGGGTTGTTTTGTAGCTGAAAGTTAGTGAATGGCTATGAAAGTTCCCAAAGAAATTAGGACCTACTGTCCCCGTTGCAAAACCTACCAGGTTCACACAGTTACCCTATATAAGGCTGGAAAGCGTAGAGCACTCGCTAAAGGTGAAAGACATCACGAAAGAGAAAAGAAGGGCTATGGTGGACAAAAATATCCTTTACAGCGAAAATTTGCAAAAACTACTAAAAAACAGACTTTAAAGCTTAAGTGCAAGGTTTGCGGCTACATGCGGCATCGAGAAGGCATAAGGCTTAGAAAGCTTGTCATAGAGTAGGAGGGCGAAAGCTTGAGTGAATGGGAAAAGCTGATTCCCACGCCTAGAAGCCGATTCTTGAGGGTAAAATGTCCAGAATGTGGAAATGAGCAGCTGGTTTTTAGCCATGCATCCAATCGTGTTTATTGTAATGTTTGTGGAGCTCTACTCGCCGAGCCTACTGGCGGGAAAGCTGATATTAAAGGCGAAATAGTAGCGGTTTTAGAGTAAGATGGTGAATTAATCATGGTTATTAGAAGGGCTGAATGGCCTGAAGTAGGAGATTTAGTCGTCGCCACGGTGAGAAGAATAGTTGATTATGGCGCCTACGTTTATCTAGACGAGTATGGAAAGGAGGGACTGCTTCACATATCGGAAATTTCCTCCTCATGGATTAGAAACATACGCGACCACGTCCGCGAGGGACAGAAACTCGTTTTGAAGGTGTTAAGAGTTAACCCAGAAAAGGGGCATGTTGACCTTTCCCTAAGAAGAGTAACCAAACGTGAGAGAATAGAAAAAATCTACCTTTGGAAACGCGAGAGAAAAGCTGAAAGCCTCCTTAGAAGCGCCGCCGAAAAACTTGGATTGTCACCTGAGGAAATTTATGAGAAAGTAGGAACAATTCTTGAGGAGAAATTCGGCGGGATATATGATGGCCTAGAAGAGCTTGTCAGAAGCGGAGCAAAGGCCCTAGCAGACGCCAATATCCCAGAAGAAATCGTAAAGGTTCTGGAAGAAATTGCGAGAGAGAAAATTAAGATTCCAACCGTCAGGATAAAGGGATTATTTGAGCTTCAATGCTACAAGCCAAACGGAGTGAACATAATAAAGAAAGCCTTAATGTCTGCGGAGAAAGCTGCAAATGGTCTGGGCGGTCAAGTCAAACTTTATGTAGTTGCTCCTCCCCGCTATGCTATTGAGGTGGTTGCGGAAGACTATAAAACAGCGGAGCAAGTGATGGAAAAGGCCAAGGAAGCTGTGCTGAAGAACATAAGTAAGCTTGGAGGCCAAGGTTCATTCAAAAGGGAGAAATAATGGGCTGGCTTCTAAGGAAATGCATCAAATGCGGAAGATACACCCTAAAAAGGGATAAGTGCCCCTACTGTGGAGGAAACGTAAGAATCCCGCATCCAGCAAAATTTTCGCCAGACGATAAATACGCCAAGTATAGAAGAATGTTAAAGGAGGAAGCAAAAGTTGAAAAGGACAATAATAATTGAGAAAGACTCGATACAGCTTGAAAACCCAGTTCTAATCGAGGGCCTACCGGGCCTTGGAATGGTTGGGAGAATAGCAGTAAAATATCTAATTAAAAAGCTTAAAGCAAAACCCTTCGCCCACCTTTATTCGCCTCACTTCCCATACTATGTAATCGTAAACAAGAAAGGCAATGTCAGACTTCTCCGCGGAGTATTCTATTACTGGAAGAATCCAAAAAATAAAGATTTAATACTCTTCACTGGTGACAGCCAAGCCCAAACAATTGAAGGCCAATATGAACTTGCAGCAAAGATAACCGATTACGCTAAAAGTAAAGGTGTAAGCTTAATTGTAACGCTTGGAGGTTACAGAAAAGAGGTGGAAAGCTCCCCGAAAGTCTACGCTGTCTCCACCAATGAAGCCCTACTTGAAAAAGCTTTAGAAGCTAAATGCATAAAAAGCCCGCCCGGAAATCCAATCGTCGGAATAGCTGGAATCCTCCTAGGCATAGCCCGCTTTAAGGGAATTAACGCGCTCTGCTTGCTCGGCGAAACTCGTGGATACATGCCTGATCCGACCGCTGCCAAATGCGTGCTTGAGGCATTATGCAAAATCCTAGATTTAGAGGTTGATCTTTCAGGATTAGATGTTGAAATCGAAAGGGCCAAGAAACTTCTTGAACAAATGCATCAAATAGAAGCTAAACGTGAGAGATACATTAAACAGTTAAAGGAAGAAGAAAGGGAAAAAACAAGCTACATAAGCTAA
>CAYOFB010000013.1:0-1418 GCA_964403145.1 uncultured Candidatus Bathyarchaeia archaeon | reverse complement strand
AAATAGTTTGATGTTTCCGCTTTCTACAAGCTTTTTTACGTTAATGTAATCCTTATATGTGTTTATTGTACACCATTCTCCTTCAAGCTTCATTCCTTTCAGCAATTTATTTATGGCGAGAATTGGGAGAGTCTCTCTTTCCAGGTCTCCTCTATCCGGAAAGTATTTTTCAATTACTTCGCGTTTGAAGACGTAGTGGCCGGCGCTTACGTAAAAGTCTAGTAGCGGCTTCTCTTCGAATCCTATAACGAAGTCTCCTTCGAGTTTGACTACTCCAAACCCTATGTGAGGTCTAGCAAGAAGAATTGCGGCGCCAGCATCTGAATATTCAAATAAGTTTTGGGGATTATACGAGACTATGTCGTCAACATTCATAACGTAGATTCGTCCTTCAGTCACTTTTTTAAGCGCATTTTTTACTGCTCCTCCAGTTCCAAGCTTCTCCTCTTCTATCACTTCTACAACTTCATGGCTTGTCTCTAAATGCTGATTTGTAGCCAAAATTATTCTTTCGAAGCCATGCTTTCTTAGCCATTCGATTTGTAGGTCAAGAAGCGTCTTTTTTGTGGGAGTTTCCAGTAGGGGTAGGAGTGGCTTCGGAATCCATGTATGCGGTTTTAAACGCCAGCCGGCCCCTCCGCATAATATTATTGCTTCAGTCATTCTCATCACCGTTTAGGGCGTATATTATTTATGGCGAAACAAGCATGAGTTTTAGAAGCTTAACCCCTCTTCTTGAAGCCAGATTTTCGGCTAATTCCCTTATTTTCTTGGCCTCTCCCCTAACAGCTATTGCTTCGAGACAGTCTCTTTCAGTTAAGTGAACATGTAGGGTAGAGCATATTACTTGGCTAAAGTCATGCTGAATATCGGTTAACGTTTCCTCTAAACCTCTAACTTCATGATCGTAAAGAACCATGACTATGCCAGCTCGGGTTCCAGTCTCTTCTCTAAGCCACTTATATTCTGAAATGAAAGCCCTAACAGCGTCCTGAATAGCCTTAGAACGGCTTTCATATCCCATCTTAGCAATAATATCATCGAAGTCCTTTAGCAATTCAGGCGGAAAAGTTACGCCTACTCGGACGATTTTTGGCATGGCTTCACCTGAATTTGATTTGTGAGGTTTACCATAAAGCTTTTATTAGTGGGTAATACCATTAATCGAAAAGGTGTTACCATGAGATTGCTCCGTGACCGTTCAGCAGAATTAAAAACCGTGGATATTGCCTTGATAAGTGTTTTAAGCGCCATGTGGATAGTTCTCCATCTCTACTTCGGCCCGCTCGGCTTTCAATTACTCCATCTCCCAATCTTCTGCGATATCTCAGCCTTTCTGACGCTAATAATTGCCGTATGGATCATTGGAAAATTCGGCGGCGCATCCGCCATCGGAATAATAGGCTCATTAATAGTAA
>CAYOFB010000012.1:0-13173 GCA_964403145.1 uncultured Candidatus Bathyarchaeia archaeon | reverse complement strand
CTTTACCAATTTTATCAAAAATAATTGCCTTATCACAAATTTAAAGCTTAAGATGCTATTTTCCATTACTAGAAAGAAAATTTGGGTTCACTAGAACATAGATAGATGGTGATCACTCAAAAATAGTTGTAGCGTATAAATTTTATTGGTTTACTCTACTAGTTGAGGAATAATATTGAGCGTTTGGGGGAGAAAGCTCAGTGCGATAAAGCATTATGATGCAGTTGCGAAAATTTATGATTTGCAGTATGGCCAAGAGCAAAGGATGAAGATGGAGTTTGCCCTAAAGAATTTGCGTTTAAAATCCAAAAGTTTAGTTTTGGATGTTGGATGCGGAACGGGTCTCTTATTTGATTATTTATCTAATAAAGTAGAATTTCTGGTTGGGGTTGATATTTCAAAGAATATTTTGAGGGAAGCGAAAAGAAAGTTAGAAAATAAAAATAATGTATTTTTGATTCAGGCGGATGCTGATTACATGCCCTTTCAGGATGGAATTTTTGATGCTGTTTTTGCCATTACTCTGCTTCAGAATATGCCTTCTCCAAGCATAACTTTAAAGGAAATGAAGAGAGTAGCTAAGTCTGGAGCGCTTATTCTTGTAACTGGCTTAAAGAAAAGCTTTGAATTTGAAGAGTTTGGAAGAATTCTTGAGGATTTTCTTTTAGAAAAAGTTTGGAATTTGGAGGATTTGAAAGATTACATTGCATTATTACGTAGTTCTGGTCTATGAAATGACATTTTGCACAATTTCATTTATTTGATAGTGCTGTTTTCGGAGAATTTCAATTATTTTTCTTCCCTTATTGGTTAGACGATAGAATTTTTTCCCTCCGACATTACAAGTTTCTATTATTCCTTCTTTTTCCATGTTTTTTACTCTTTTATGCAGCTTTTTTGGATCAATTGAAATGAATGTTTCTTTTTTGAGCGATCTACAAAGTTCGCAGAGTCTCATTTGTTTTTCTTTTAATTTCTTTATGATTAGTATGTCTAGGAATTTTTGTGCGAGTTGCTCGTAGAGTGTTGTGAGCATTTCAGCTTTTTCGAGTATAATTATTTGCGGGATTTCTCTTTCGATTGTTTTGGTTATTTGAATTCCATTGTTTGTTATTATTCCCGTTCTTGACATAATATTCTCCCCTTGGAAACATTTCGGATTCAGATATGTTTCTTTTATCGTAATATTTAATAAACATTTATTCGAGAAACGAATAACATCAAACGAACCTATCAAGCATACTTCTGCAATAGGCTGTTCCATCACATATAGTCGTATTTAACTCAGGAAAGCCCTCGCGGCAAGATGAAAATTCAACTCCATAACGCAGAACAATAGACCTTAAACGCATTATAATTGCCCTACGCAAATCATCCCTAAGATATTTGTAGCCTAAAATCCATTTTCCATCCGAATATAGGCGAGACAGCCTCTTATAAAGCCTGTAATCGAGTTCCCTCAAGTTTTTGAAGAATCCTCTAACAGGCTTAAAGGTTGAAGCAGTAATCTGCTTAACTCCAGCTTTAACCAGCATCTTCACCAATTCTTCAAATTCTTCCGCATTATCATTTACTCCAGGAATTATTGGGTCTATCCTTGCGGTTGTAGGTATTCCTTCATCTGAAAGCCTTTTAAGCGCATTTATTCGAAGTTTAGGCGGCGGAGCGTTTGGCTCCCAGAATTCGGCGACTTTCTCATTTAGGGTTGTAACAGTTATAGAGACAACAGTCGGTGTTGATTTAAGGAGGGAGACGTCCCTTAGAACCATATTTGATTTAGTCACTATGAGAAGTGGAAACTTATGCTTAGCCAAAACTTCAATACATTTACGCGTAATCTCATAGTCTTTCTCTAACGGCTGATAGGGGTCTGTGCAGTCGCTTAGCATTACTGGAAGCTTAGGCCTAGTCTTGGCGGCCATAACTTCGATTTTTTCGAGTAAATCTTCGCGTGGAATGGTTGGACCAGTGAAACTTGGAAACTTGACTGCGTAACAGTATATGCAGCCATGTCCGCATCTACCTAAATACGTGTTTAAATTGTATTTTGGGAGACATGTGCAGAAGCCGCGCCTAGATATGTTAAAAGCTGGAAGCTTCATTCTATACGAAATAATTTAAGCCTTGAATAATAAGTTTGCCTAGAAAGGTTTAGGGAAAATTGCATATTAGAGGCTGAAGCCTATTTCTAATGCCTTGAGGTCTAAATCTTTGAATTTCTCTGGAACACTTTCGACAATTGCCTTTTCCAGAGCCTTTTTCTTTATCAGATTTGTTGATTTTGCTAAGAATCCTAGCACTATCATGTTGGCGTAGATTTCTGCCCCAAAGTTTTCTTTGGCTATTTTGCTGAATGGAACGCTGAAAACTTTCGCCTCTACCTTTGACGGAAGTTCTTTGACATGCACTGAGTCAACTATGAGCATTCCATTCTCTTTTAGGTCTTTTATATATTTGTTTAGTGCTTCTTGACTCAGAGCAATTAGAATGTCGCATTTTCTAACGTATGGATACCAGATGCGATCATCGGCTATTATTACCTCGCTTTTTGCGGCGCTTCCTCTCGCTTCGGCGCCATAGCTTTGAGTTTGGACAGCGTTGAAACCTTCGAAGATTGCTGCTTTTCCTAATATTTGCCCGGCTAGAACCACGCCTTGACCGCCTAAGCCAGCAATCCTAATTTCAACCCTCACTTTCAGCTTCTCCTACTCTCTCTTAAACTCTTGAATGCGTGGCTTAAGGGAACAAATTTTCTATTGACGAATTCGCCCACGATTATTTTGCCAGTTAATTCTTGTTCACTCATTTTTCTACTTTCCTCTATTAAGATAGATTTTTCCTTAAACCATCTTATTATTTCGGCTGTGTTTTTGAAGCCAGCGTGTCTTCCAAACATTGTTGGACATTGACTTAGAATTTCTACAAATGAGAAGCCATCGGTCGAAATGGCCCTTTTCATCGACTCCGTCAATTCTTCCCTATGGGCGGTTGTCCATCTAGCCACATAGCATGCTCCAGCATCCGCAACAATTCTTGAAACGTCAAGCGGTCTCTCAACGTTTCCATAAGGAGTCGAAGTTGTTTTTATACCCAGAAGCGTTGTAGGTGCAACTTGCCCGCCGGTCATACCGTAAACTTGGTTATTAACCATAAAGACTGATATGTCCGCATTTCTTCTGGCCGCATGGATTAGGTGGCTTAATCCAATTCCAGCTAGGTCTCCATCCCCACCAAAAACTACAACATTAAGTTCGGGTCGAGTAAGTTTTACTCCTATAGCGACTGGTATGCTTCTACCATGAGGTGTATGTATTGAATCTGCTAGGAAGTAGGGTGAGGGAATCCATGCTGCGCATCCAATTCCGCTGCAAAAAACAAAGTTTTTAAAATCTCGATAGCCAAGCTCGTAGACCGCCCTTATAAAACAGTTTATTACTGAATAGTTTCCGCATCCGGGGCAGAATGGAAGCTTTAAGCCTCGCAGAAACATTTTCTGGGAAAACTTTTCGCTCATTTTCCGAGCCTCCTTAGGATTTCAGCCAGTATCTCTTCAGGAGCTATCATTTCCCCGCCGCCAACCTTACTTAATGGAAAAACTTTAGCCTTACAACACGTAACTCTTTCAACTTCATAGTAAAGCTGCTTCAGATTCATCTCTGGAACAATTAAAATTTCGGCGTTTTCAGCCAGTTTCTTGACGGCTTTTTCGGGAAAAGGCCATATTGTCTTTAAGCGAATAAACCCGACTCTTACTCCCTTTTCTTTGGCTAATTCGACAGTTTCATAGATTGATCTTGAGGTGCATCCATAGGTTACTATGCCTACGTCGCAGTTTTCTATGTTAAATTCTTCAAACTTTGCAATTTTGTCAGCGTTTTTCGTTATTTTTTTAATAAGTCGTTCAGCGAGTCTTCTATGAACTTCTGGGTCAGCCGTGAATCGTATTCCATATTCATTATGAGTTGAGCCAGTGACAGCAACCCAGTATCCCTCACCTAATGGAGGCATAGGCGGTACATCTTCTCCTCCGAAGAAGGGTTCATCCTTTGACTTTGGCTTTTTACGTTCAACAAGTTTGATTTCTGAACGGGATGGAATTTCGACTTTTTCTCTCATATGCGCAACTGCTTCATCTGCCAACAGTATTACTGGTGTGCGATATTCTTCTGCAAGATTGAAGGCATCAATTATTAACTCGAACATTTCTTGAGGAGAGTTTGGCGACAATACAATTGGCATGTAGTCGCCGTGGGTTCCCCATCTAGACTGCATTACATCTCCCTGCGCTCCTTTTGTTGCTTGACCAGTGCTTGGGCCTTGACGTTGAATGTCAGCGATTACTGCGGGGGTTTCCGTCATAAATGCGTAGCCTATCAATTCCTGCATTAGGCTAAAGCCCGGCCCAGAAGTAGCTGTCATAGCTTTTGCTCCAGCCCAGCTTGCACCTATCACGGCTGCAAGAGAGGCCATCTCATCCTCCATTTGAATGCATATTCCGCCTATAAGCGGCATTTTTTTGGCTAGATACTCTAAAACTTCGCTTGCTGGCGTAATTGGATAGCCAGCGAAAAATTTGCATCCAGCGAACAGCGCACCCTCAGCAAGAGCCTCGTTTCCCTGCATAAAATATGTTCCCGGCTTTAACAGTCCGCCTTCCATATTGGTTCCCTCTGAATGATGAATGCTAGTAAGAACAAATTCCAGAATTATAACATTATCTGAAGTTTCGGAATATATGCCTTAGTTGTCTACTTATATCTTGCCCTTCTTTTTTGGCGTTTTTTCTTTTGTCTTCGCATTCTTTTCTTTTTCCATTTTTTGCGAATTTTAATCAGCCTCACTTAAGCTTATGGGTATTCAATAAAGGCTCTATTCTATTGTGGCATGTCTAGCTTTTAACTCTTCTTCAGTTTCGCCGAGTCTAGCCATCAACTCGACTATTAGGCTGTCGAGGAAAATCATGCAGTTATTCTCGAATATGCTTCCAAGCGGCGATAATGGCTCCTTTTCGCCAACAAGCTGTCTAACAAAATAGTCTGCTTCCTTTGGCCAGCCAGCCTTGGTCCGCCCACCAATAACGACAACGTGATCAGCTATCTTCGCCAATGGAGAATCAGAAAAGCTTGTCACTGCTATTACTTTGGCTCCAACTTCTTTGGCCGCCGTGCTTGCAGTTAGAACAATCTTTGTTGAGCCTGTTCCAGAAATTGCTATGAGTAAATCTCCCTTTCCTGCGGCCGGAGTAATAGTTTCCCCCACAAAGTATACGTTAAATCCTAGATTCATCAGCCTAAGGGCAAAGGCTCTTCCGACAAAGCCGCTTCTACCCATTCCAATAACAAAAATCTTCTTGTCTTTGGCTTCAAGAATCATTTGAATCATTTTCTCTACTTGCTCATAATCAAGCTCGCTTAGGGCCCTTTTCGCCCCCTCAATTATTTCTTGGGCTGCAGCCCTTAACCATTTCAAGCTTTTTCTCTCCGCGAGAAGCCAATACTCTAAGTTAACAGTTAAAAATCTTATGGTTGAACTTAAATTCAAGCCTCATCCAACGGTATCTGTTTAGGCTTGGCAGCTAAAGGTTTATAGCGGGAATTTAAGATTTCAACTATTTTTTCGGCTTTTGCTCTTCCAACACCCTCAACGGATGCAAGCTCGGCAACCGAAGCGCCAAAAACCCTTCTAACAGTTCCAAACCTTTTCAGAAGCCTCTCTGCAAGTTTTGGGCCTACGCCTGGAAGAGAAGCTACAAGGAGTAATTGGAGCTGTTCTAGGTCTCCAGCTCTAATTCGTCTTTTAATGTAGGGTCCTACACGTCCTTTCTGAGCCTCTTGCCTCACAAGCGTATAGATTAAGTCTGCAGTCTGCCTTGGTTCAGCCGTAAAGAACACATTTAAGTTGAATTTGAGGGTTAGTGAGGCTAGGGCGCCCCAGAAAACACGAGGATTTTCAAGTTCATATATGAAATCTGGAAAATTTCCCTCTACCACAAAAACAGCTTTTTCATAATAATCCTTTATTCTTGAAGCTTGATCGTATAGTCTTCCTGAATATAGTGACTTCAAGAAATCTCGGCTGCTTTTCCTTTCAACTGCGCATGTAGGAGATACTATGTAATCTCCGATCTCAAGCATTTTAAATTCAACCTGTAATCCAAGTTCTTTCAGAAAATCCGGAACACCCGACGGCTTTTCTCTCTCATCAACTATAACCCTTAACCTTGACGCCAACAGCTTCACTTCCCACTTATAAATTGCATTTTGGTTAGGTAAAATTTTTCAAAATTAAAGCCGAAGCAGCTGGCTTATTGAGGGAATAGGCACATACAGCTTTATGTATATGGCGACTGCGAATATTGCTGCTGTTAGCAAAATCAGCAAGTAATCATTTCTTTTTAGCTTTAATACGTAAAGGCTTGTCCGCTTTTTGGTTGCTCCCCACGCGCGAGACTCCATGGCCTCGGCAAGCTCGATGCTTCTTCGAATAGCATTAACAATTAATGGAACAAGGATTGGAATATAGTTTCTTACTCTCTTTAGAAAGTTTCCTTTTTCAAGTTCTAATCCCCTCGCCTTTTGGGCATCCATTATTGTTTGGGCTTCATCAGCCATAACTGGAACAAATCGGACGGCGGTTGTAAATGCAAAACAGAATTCGTATGGAAAGTGGCTTTGCTCAAGAGCTAAGCCAAGCATGTCAGGAGAAGTCGTTAAGAAGAATATAGAGAATGAGCTTATTAGAACTATGAAGCGGAAAGTCATGGCTGTTGCCTGCTCAAGCAGATAAGCTAAAGATTCAGAGCCATAAAAGAATCTGAAAACAAAGTTTGTTATGAATATTAAAGCCGCCAGAAAGGCTGCTCCCTTCATTGAGCGAAGCCACTGTTTAGAGACACGAGCCAGAAAAATGAATGGAATCTGCAAAATAAACAGAATTATTAAGGGTGGAAGTTCCCAGAAGATTACAGCTAAGATAAAAATAGCTATTACAAAGATGAATTTCACTCTCGGATCCAAGTCATGTATAGGCGAAGAAATCTTTCTGAATCTTAGGCCTTCGAAAAAGCTCATTTCTTCACCTTCATCTTGAAACGTTTAATTATTATTTCCCTAGCTTCATACAGGTCCACAACTTCCCTTGAAAATCCTAGATGCTCAAGTTCCATGAATATTTGGGTTACTTGGGGAGGAATAACCGAAGCTTCCGCCAGCAGTTTAGGGTTTGTAAGTATTTTTTCAGCCTTTCCATCTGCGACTATTCTGCCGTCAGCCATCAAAACAACGCGTGGGCTGCAATCAGCCACAAACTCAACATCATGCGTAACGACAACTATGGTTTTGCCTTGAGCTCTCAATTGGAGAATGAACTGTCTAAGCTTCTCCTTCTGCGCATAGTCTTGCCCAATCGTAGGCTCATCTAAAATGACAACTTCAGGATCCCACGCCAAAATAGAAGCCAAAGCAAGACGTTTTCTTTCTCCTCCACTAAGCATGAACGGTGAACTCTCACGATATTGCGACAAGCCTAGAAGATTTAGGGCCCAGTCAACTCTCCTTTTAATCGATTCTTCATCAAACCCAAAGTTTTTTAGTGCAAATGCAATTTCTTGCTCTACTGTTTCGCAGAATAGTTGATGGTCTGGATTTTGAAAGACATAACCAACCTTTCTCGCAAGAGTTGCAACACTTACGTCTTTCGTGTTGACTCCGTCAACGAGGACTTCTCCCTTTGTAGGCCTCAGCAAGCCGTTGAAGTGTTTCACGAGGGTTGTTTTTCCGGCACCGTTCTGTCCCATTATGGCTACGAATTCTCCCCTATCTATTCGTAGTGAAACTCCCTTTAGGGCTTCAACTCCACTCGGATAGGTGAAATATACGTTTCTAACCTCAATCATGGTTGAAGGCCTCAACTATTAGTTCGGCTACTTCTTTCGGGGTTATCGGCGTCTTATTTCCTCTGAGGGGAATACCATCATTCTTTAGAATCTGATACAATCTAGTTGCTTTGGGAATTCCTATACCTATGAGTTTAGCTTCTTCGCTGCTGAGAATTTCCCTAGGCGAGCCATCCAAGACTATTTTCCCATCGTTCATTACGATTATCCTTGTTGCATAGCTTGCAGCCAAGTCTAGCCTATGCTCTACAAGTATGACGGTTATGCCTAGCTCTTGGTTCAGTCGATATATTACGTCGAAAATTTGTTTTGCTCCAAGCGGGTCTAGGAAGGATGTCGGCTCATCTAGAACCATAACTTCGGACTGCATGGCCAAAATGGACGCTATTGCAACTCTCTGTTGCTGTCCACCTGAAAGTTCGTAAGGCGCTCGGTCTCTAAGCTCATAGATTCCAGTCATTTTCATGGCCCAGTCTACACGTTTGCGAATTTCCTCTCTTGGCAGACCCAGATTTTCGAGTCCAAATGCCACGTCTTTTTCGACTGATAGGGCGAAAAGCTGGTTTTCAGGGTTTTGGAAGACCATTCCTACATGACATGCAAGCTCATAGGTTGAATGCTCATCAACCTTCAAGCCGGCAACAATTACTTCTCCCTTTAACTCTCCATTATAAAAGTGGGGAATTAATCCGTTAAAACATCTGCATAAAGTGGTTTTTCCGCATCCGCTCGGCCCAGTTAAAATGACAAATTCTCCTCTGTCTATTGAAAGATTTATATCTTCAATTGATGGTTTTTCTCTTCCCGCATATGTGAACGTCAAGTTTTTAGCTTCTATAAGTGCCACTTATGCTCAGCCACCATACATGGCAAACACTTCTACCAAATATAAGTTATTACTAATTTTTGGGTTAAACTTCAGAACTTACTCCCTTAATTTTCTCCCTTAAAATTCTAATGCACTTCTTTAATGCAGCCTCAACATCTCCAACTCCATTAACGCCGGCCGAAATTGAATGCCCCCCACCCATACCATGCAGATACTCACCAAGAGGCTTTGCTACATCACGTCCAAGATGGATGCCAGTTGATTCATGAAATTCATTTGTGCATCTTAGGCTTATCCTAACAGCATCATTAATCTGGCCAGCGACTACCGCCACATCGGCGCCTAGGGATATTAGCGCTCTGGCAGCGGAGGCTTGAAAGGCGCTTACGTGAGAAAGGGCGATAATCCATTCGTTTATTTTCATAAGTTTCGCTCTTTGACAAGCCTTCAGCCTAGCAATTTTTTCAGATGAATCCATCGGAAGGGAAAGCATTGAAAAAGCTTCTTGGACATTAACTCCAGCATCGACGAGTTCCGCGGCAATCTTTAAAGTTGTAGAAGTAGCTAGAATAAAATGTCTTGTGTCGAAGGCTATTCCCAGGAATATGGCTAAAGCCTCATCTTTACTAAGTTTAATGTCGGCCTCCTTGTAGAATTTATAAATTATTTCACATGTTGAAGACGCATTTTCATCGGCTATTACAAGTGTTGCAAGTTTTTCGGTTTCCGGATGACTAGCATGATGATCAATAACTATTATTGGAGCCTTCGCATTCTTAACTCGCTCAACCCAATCGTCAAGTTGCTGTACCGTATTTGTATCCAATATAATCAGCAGATCAGCATCTTCAATTCTTGGATTATCAACTAGAGAGGCTGGAATATAGTTTAGCAAATGCTTTGAAAGACGGCTGGCTCCCTGCGCAGCGGCAATCTCGATTTCAACCTTTGGCTTTAATTTTTTCAATAGGCTGGAGAGGGCGTATGCTGAACATATGGCGTCAGGATCAGCATTATGGTGACATAGCAAAACTACAAGTTTCGCATTTTTCTCTTCCATTAGGTTGGTTATTCTTTTGATTTGCATGAAAGACCCTTCAAATGCTTGTCTATAGCCTCAAATGCCTTCTTTACGGCTTCTTTAACTAGCTTTTCCGTATCGTAATTTCGCATTAACGGTGAAAGCTCTAGGCTTATTTCCACGCTTACATTTAGAGGCTTTACTCCTTCGGTTTCAACAGTTATGTCGAAGTCTGAAATCCTCTTTAAAGGAACCTTTGAGAGGATATATTTTCTAGCAGCTTCTTCGGCTATTTGGCATATTTCCTCAATCTGCTCATCGGTTAGTTTTGGAATTCCTTCATTGTTTTTCTTTTCCAAATTTTCCACCGAAGCTTGGCTGCTGCCTAGCCGACAGGCTTCAAGTCCTTCTGAATTTTTTCCTGAAGCTCCTTCAGTTGTCCTCTTAGGCGTTCCTCCTGCTTTCCAAGAACGTTGATTCTCATGTTTAAAAGCTCCTTTCTCTCATTCAGATCGCTTACAACCTTAGTTTTGTCAGCTTTTACAAGTAAGGTTCCAATAGACTTGTATATTACGGTATCATCTGGAAGTTTTTCAAGTTCGCTTAGGGCTTGCTCAACCTCTGTTAGTTCAAGTTCTAACTGTTGCTTTTGAACCAAAACATTCTGCAATGTTTGTTGAAGCTGCTGAAGCCTAAGTAGGCGTTCCTGAACTTGAGGTGGAAGCCTAGCGGATTCTTCACCCATACTTTAACTCTCCAACTGGCTCACATTAAATAGACGGAATTAATTAAGCATTTTCTAGGAAATCCAAAATTTCAACTATAAGCCTTATCCATCTCAAGTAAGAGTTTAAGGCTGCACGCAGAGCAGTTGTATCTTTCGCCTCAAACTTCAAAGTTAAAGTTTTTTCATTAACCTCGATATGAGTTTTTGAACGTCTAGTTGGAGCACTCAAAGTTTCAGGCTTCAAAGCATTAAAAACTGTTTTTAGAACTTGTTCAGATTTAAACTCAAATTTTACCGTTGCTTCCGCTCTCATCGAGATGGCTTCTCCAAACTCCAAATCAAATGCGAAACTGTTATTCTGGGGCCTATCTCTCGATTTTCCGGAAGTTTAAAAAAGGTTATTCTAATCCTTTCCATTACATCACGATTAACGCCCATTAAAACTTGATATTTCTTCTCGAAGCTTTCACTCGGCTTTGTCACTGGAACCTGCAGAAAGTTTGAGAGAGCCTCTACAAGTTTAGGTATTTCCTCGTCCTGCGAGCTATAGCTTGCAGTTATAGCCATTGAATCAAATGGTCTAGATTTTGGAAATCCCATTTCTCTTTGAAGCTTGATTCCCCGAATATAAATTAGCGGAGGAACCCCTAAAAGCGACTCTTTCACATGGAAAAGTTCTATTTTTCCTGGGCCCCCCTTCCATCGATCCACAATTATAACGCGGTCTGCATCTAGTTCAAGGGCTTTTTCGGCTAGTCCCTCACGGCTTAGTTTTCCCCTATTAATTCTTGTTGAACGGGGGATGCATCTTGATAGGTCATTGCAGAAGGTTCTAATTCTTCTTGTTGGCCGTCTCGAAGTTGTTATTAGGATCACTGCTTTTCCTCTGATTCTTCAGGTATGGTTAGTGTTGTTCTTTCAATCGATGACATTGCAGAGGTTGCAGCTCTTTTTGCGATTGTGCCAATTTTTGTGAATGGCGTGTAGGCTCCGCCCGCGAACGTGTATCCACACTTTCTGCAAGTCCATACTCCTACACTTTTCCGCTTGACGGTGTTAAATCCGCATTGTGGACACTTATGGGGTCTTCTCATTTCTATGATTATGTCTCTATATCGCTTCCTTATGGTGGCTCCATATCTTGCGCCGAATCCTCTAAGGGGCCCTATCTTTTTGGTTCTTCCCATCAGGCTTTCACCACTAGCTTTCTCAATTCCTTAGATTTCTCTGAAGCTATTCTAACGGCTTCTAAAATTTGTTTTGTTGTGAAGCATCCGCTTCCACCCTTCTGCATAGCGCATATTTTTCCATCCTTTTCGAAGGTTATGGTTAGCCTAGCATCCATGACATTTTCCTCCTCAAGCCATGGATCAACAACCAGCTGATTGTTTATTTTCGCGAATGTTACGGCTATTGGATAATTTTTTATTGGAAGCTGTTTATATCCAGACTTGATTTTTACTTCGCCGTTTTCAATTTCATAGTTGAATATTTTCGTATTCATTAATGCGGCAAGTGAGGCCAAGGCGGAAGCGTCTATAAGGTTTCCGTCATGATTTAGCACGTAAATGTCAACGAAAACTATGAAAACTTTCTTTCCGGGGATTAGGCATAATTCCTCAAGTGCTATGGCCTTTGATTCCCTAATTCCTCTGTCAACTACCCTTGCAAGCTCTATTGCATTTTCATCTGGTGGTCCAGGCTCGAACGTTGGAGAGGCTAGTGGGACCAGCTCGGCATTTACAGCTAAGACTCCTTCATTGGGTGTGTCAGAGTATGGTTCACCAATTTCCACTTTTGTTCCTACCAGAACTTCGGTTTTTCCAAGTCTAACTCTGGCTGAGCCTTCAGCTCGCTCAATTAGACCTGTTTCAATCTGTATCTCCCTGTAATCCGTTAAGCTTCTCCCGTCTATTCTCTTTCCCTTGGCAAGCAACTGTGCAATTCTCTTTTGCTTAACTCTTGAAACTATCGATGAAGTTGTCATTCTTCTACAGCCTCCTTAATTGCAACATACTTCGCTTTTAAGGCTTCTTTCTGGAGACTGTAAATTTTCTTGCAGCCTCCAATGGCCATGTTGAAGGCTTTCTCGAACTCTTCCGGTGTAAGCATCCCATCCATCTGTAAAAGTGTAACTGATTCGGTGTTCGGCATCATTGCAAATGGGACATCCGCCTCACCCTTCTTGTCTTCAATATCCGTCAAGTCGAGAACTATGACGCCGTCGACTTTTCCGGCTGCGCATGCGCAGACTAAGTCTCGCATGGGAATTCCGGCGTTGGCTAATGCAAGCGAGGCTACGGTGATTCCGGCGCATCTTGTTCCTCCATCTGCCTGCAAGACTTCAATGAAGACGTCTATGGCTGTTCGTGGATAATATTCAAGAAATATTGAGGGTTCTAGGGCTTCTCTAATTACTTTTGAGAGTTCCATTTCTCTTCTTGATGGGGCTGGCGATTTTCTTTCCTCTACGGAGAATGGAGCCATGTGATATCTGCATCTTAATATTGCCCTATCTGGCAGGGCTAGATGACGGGGATGAACCTCCTTCGGCCCGTAAACAGCCGCTAAAATCTTGGTTTTTCCCTGCTCCATATAAGCTGAGCCGTCGGCGTTGCTTAGTATTCCAACTTCAAGTTTTATAGGTCTTAATTCATCCGGTTTTCTTCCATCAAGCCTTAATCCTTCTTCATTTATCAATT
>CAYOFB010000011.1:6596-13583 GCA_964403145.1 uncultured Candidatus Bathyarchaeia archaeon | reverse complement strand
TAAAACAACAGCCTTCAAGCTTTAGCCTCCCTAATAACTCTATCTACAAGCTGTAAAGCTTTCCGCATAATCTCATCAGCCAAATCAGCCCTTTCCGCCTCAACCGTAACCCTAATTAGAGGCTCGGTTCCAGAAGGCCTAATCAGAATCCAACCTTCAGACAGAGAAAGCCTAACTCCATCAACTGTTAATTTTTCCCTGAAATCCGGAAAAACAGACTCTATTTCATATTCTACTCTTTGCATAACTTTCTCTTTAAGCAGGTTGGGGCATTCAATTTTTTCCCTTAAAATTGGATGATGTGGAATCTGCTTTAAAAGCTGCGACAGTCCATCTCCCTTCTCTTCGAGCATTTTTAGCAGAAGTACTGACGAAAGTATTCCGTCGGGGCAGTAATGATATTCTGGATGAATCCATGCTCCGCATGGCTCTCCGCCGAAAACTGCATTGTGTTCCTTCATGACCGAGGCTATGCTTACATCTCCAACCTTTGTTCTCACAACTTTCCCGCCTGCTTCTTCGACAGCCTTCTCTATGCACATTGAAGCCTCCACATGCGTGACTATGGTTCCGCCGCCAGCTCTCTTAATCGCGTATGCCGCGTACAAGGCCAAAGTCTGATCTAAGGGTGCAAGGTTTCCCTCCTCGTCAACCGCGACCATACGGTCCCCATCTCCATCATAGGCTAGTCCAATGTCTGCTTTAAGCCTGCGTACAATATTGCATAATGGTTTAAGGCTTTCCTCGTCTGGAAGCGGGCTTCTCGCCGGAAAGAAGCCGTCTGGCTGGGCGTTAACTGCCTTAACCCTGCATCCAAGCTCTCTAAATATGAGCGGTGCAAGGGAAAATGTAGCTCCGCATCCAGCATCAATCACAACATGCCAAGACCTTTCCAAACTCAAGTTTTCAGTGATTAGCTTAATGTAGTCATCTATCCAGTGGCTGGCATCCTGGCATTCGCCTATTTCATTCCATTTTGCAAGCTTGAAGTTTTCGCTTTCAATTATCCGTTCTATATCTTCTTGCTGTTCCGTGTTGAGGGCTACACCGTTTCTGTTGAATATTTTAATTCCATTAAATTGAGGCGGATTGTGCGAGGCAGTAATCATTATGCCAAAGTCTAGGTCATGTTTTTTGGTTAAAAATGCCAGAGTCGGCGTGGGAACTATTCCTAGTTTTCTAGCGTGCGCTCCAGCCGACAAGATTCCGGAAATTATGGCGTTTTCTAGGCATTCTCCCGAGATGCGAGTGTCTCTTCCAACGAGAAATTTTCCTTTTCCAGCCTTTGTTGCAAGCGCTAATGCAACTTTTAGGGCTAGCTCGGCCGTTAGGTCCTTGTTTGCTATTCCTCTTATTCCGGAAGTTCCGAAGAGCTTTGGCATTTTAACTTCCAGAATCAAGTTTGGTCATTCAGCTTATAGTCTTTCCGTCTATTGCCTCCTTGGATTGGTTAACTCATAACTCTTATAGTTGCCTAGTTATTATTCAGTTTTAGCAGGTGGAATGACAATTGTTCAATGAGGAAAAGCTTGAGGAAATAAGGAAACGGTTGGAAGCTTGGGAGAAGGAGACTGTTCCGCAAAGCCTCGCCAGGATACCCGAAAAGGATGAGAATCTAATGCCTACTACATTGAAGGCTGTTAAGGCTTACGCGACTGTTGGAGAAATATGTAATGTTTTGAGAGAAGTTCACGGTGAATATAGGCCGCCAATGATATTTTAGATTGTTAACCTATCACGAGGAGAATTTCACCCTCGTCAACGGCTGCTCCTTCCGAAACCTTAACCTCCTTAACTTTTCCACTTCTAGAAGCTGTAATTTCATTCTCCATCTTCATAGCCTCCAGCACATGGGCCCATAATTGCAGATATTTACGGAACCACGCCGGAAGCCAAAAATTTTTAAAGAATATGTCTCCGTATCCAGCTAGGCTTGCTACGCCCTCCTGTATTCTGGCTCCTCCGGAATCATTCAAGCCTATGACTGGCGCGTCAAGCTCCCTTAAACGCTCAATTTTCTCCTTAACTGTCGGCTCTTTAAATTCCATCAATTTTCCTTCAAACGAGACTCTAAATATTGCCCAATGTAATAATTTAACTTCACGGTTGCAAAAGCGAATTAAAGAATAGAAGACTCTCATTGTGATAAAGTAGAATTAGCGAGTTTAATTCTTCTGTAAATTAAAATTATGGTTGAAAGCCAAAGTAGGGCGCAGATTACAGAAAGTAGGTAAGTTTTAATCAGATAATTGTAAATAAACGAGTCCGTTTCATTAAGTTCTATGAGCACCGGAGGCCCAATTACATCCTCTTTATTTGGCCATGGCCAAAGTGAACCCGCTGGAGCATTACACCAATAGGGTTTCCCATTCATTTCTATTATGCGAGAAGCCACCATGCGCGCAGAAACCGTATATGCAGTTAGATAGACCGATACCGCAAGCAACAGAATTATAAATACATTTCTTTTCTTCATCGTTTCATCCATACTTTAGAATACTAGCTTATAATTCTAGGTTTTAGAACGCCTTGGAAACTGAACGAACTAAACGTTTTAATTTGTATTCTGCAATTTTAGGATGGAAGGCAATGAAACTGTACAATACAATGACGCGACGGAAGGAAGAGTTCGTTCCATTAGAGGATAAGGTAGTTCGCATATATACTTGTGGCCCAACAGTCTATGATTACCCCCATATTGGAAATCTTAGAGCATTCGTTTTCTGGGATTTACTCAGAAGATGGCTAAAATATAGAGGTTACAAGGTAATCCAAGTAACAAACATAACGGATGTAGATGATAAGACTATTAGGGGCGCTAGACGCGAAGGAGTTCCGCTACACAAGTATACCGAGAAATACATTAAGGCGTTTTTCGAAAACATTGAAGCCCTAAACATCGAAAAGGCGGAATATTATCCGAGGGCTACAGAACACATTCAAGACATGGTTAAATTCATAAAGAAACTTATGGAAAAGGGCTACGCCTACCGCGGGGAAGACGGCTCAATCTACTTTGACATCTCAAAATTCAAGGACTACGGAAAACTCTCAAAGATAAAGGTTGAAAAACTTAAGCCAGGCGCACGCGTAAAATCAGACCTCTATGGAAAAGAGGAGGCTAGAGACTTCGCGTTATGGAAAGCATGGGATGAGGAGGATGGAGACGTTTTCTGGGAGACGGAAATCGGCAAGGGAAGGCCGGGCTGGCACATAGAATGCTCGGTTATGGCGATGAAATACCTCGGCGAGACAATAGATATTCACTGTGGAGGTGTAGACCTAATCTTTCCGCATCATGAGAACGAGATTGCGCAAAGCGAAGCCTTAACTGGAAAAACATTCGTCAGATACTGGGTTCACAATGAACTATTAATGGTTGAAGGACAGAAAATGGCGAAATCCCTTGGAAACTATTATACATTGAAGGACTTGCTTGATAAGGGCTACAGCGCCAAAGCTATTAGATTTCTGCTCCTATCAGCCCATTACAGGCAACCGCTAAACTTTACATTTAAAGGCTTAGAAGCCGCGGAAAAGGCGGTTGAAAGACTCCAAATATTCATGGACAGATTGAAAACGGCGAATGGAATTGGATGCGGAAAAGAAATTGAAGAATTGATGCAGAAAGTTAAGAGGGAATTCGAGGAAGCAATGGATGATGATCTAGACATAAACACCGCATTGGCTTCGCTCTTCAATTTTGTAAGAGAAGTAAACCGCCTAATAGACCAAAAAAAGTTAAGCAAAGAAGAAGCAAGAAAGGTTCGAGATTTAATGCTCAACTTCGATAAAGTTCTAGGAGTAATAGGCGAAGAAGAGGAAAAACCCGAAGAACTGCCAAAGGAAATCATGGAACTAATCCAGAAACGCGAAGAAGCAAGAAAAAGAAAGGACTGGAAGACAGCAGATGAAATAAGGGAAAAGCTTAGAAAAATGGGAATAATTCTCGAAGACACGCCTGAAGGCGTCAAATGGAGAAAAGTGAAAAAATAATCATCTTTCAACCCTTAAAGTGGCATCTGCTGAAAAAATATTCTTGACGGTTCCATCCTTTAATTTAATGATTAACCATCCATTCTCATCGATATCATGGGCGATTCCCTCAATTTTTTCGCCGCAACAGGAAAGTTGCACTCTACGATTGAGAATGCATGAAAGTTTTTTCCATTCGCTCAAGATAAGATTAACTCTTCCCTTTTTGAAGTTTTCATAGTAAAACTCGAATTCTTTTAACAAATTACAGATGAAAATTTCCCGGTCAATTTCTCTTCTTAAAATTTCCTTAAGCGAAGTCGCGGTAGCTCTTAAGTTTTCAGGTAGAGCTGTCTGGTCAAGGTTGGCGTTTATTCCTATCCCTACAATTATATGTTTTGCCCTGTCCCTTTTGGTTACTGCTTCGGCTAGTATTCCGCAAACTTTTCTCCAGTTTATGAGAACGTCGTTTGGCCATTTCACTTCGGCGTTTAGCCTAAACTCTTCTCTAATGGTCTTTGCAACGGCTACTGAAGCAAGCAGATTCAATTTGACTAGTTCTTTTACCTTAAGCTCTGGTTTTAGAATTATTGAAAGCCATATTCCGCCTTTTGGTGACTCCCATTTTCTGCCAAGCCGTCCCCTCCCGCTCGTCTGAGTTTCAGCAATCACCACAGTTCCTTCTTCGACGCCTTGCTCGGCTAGTGTCTTAGCTACAGTGTTCGTTGAGTCTACTTCTGTAAAGTAGCGTATGTCCTTTCCTAACCATGCCGTTTTCAAGTTTTGCTTTATCTTTCCTATATCCAATTGTTGGTTTTTCAATCTGCTATTCTTCACATAGCTCTATTAGAACGTTTTTTGTGCTTTTAGGATGTATAAAGGCTATTTTTGTTCCTTCAACGCCTATCCTTGGCGTTTCGTTTACAAGGTTTAAGCCCTCATCTTTCAGCCTCTTTAACAGTTCTTCTATCCCCTTAACCTTTAAGGCAATGTGATGGATTCCTTCTCCCCTCTTTTCAAGAAATCGCCCGACAGGGCTATCTTGGCTGGTTGGCTCAAGAAGTTCTATTTTGGTTTCTCCTCCGCTGGAAAGCATGGCGCTTTTAACTTTCTGATCTTCAACAACAGTTATCTTTTCAAGTTTAAGTCCAAGTTTCTTTTGGAAGATTTCTAGGGCTTCATCCATGTTTTTAACGGCTATTCCTACATGGTGGACTCCTTCAAACAATGTTTTCACCACTTTTCAGAATGTTTCGCTTACACTTAAATATTGAAGTTAGAAGTTGATTTACTGATGAAAATTAAGTTTTTCGCAACGGTTTCATTCGGAATTGAGGATGTTGCATGCAAAGAAGTAGAGGACCTTATTGGATGCAAGGCCATCCCGGACATTGGCAAAATATTTTTTGATGCAGACATGAAATCCGTTTATGCCTTAAATTTGAAGGCTTCAACTCTGAACAAGATTATGATTCAGCTTTGCAGGGAAAAATTTGCCGAACTTGACGATCTATATAAAATAGCCAAAAAAATTGATTACGGCTGGATTATTAACGCTGACCAATCTTTTGCTGTTAGAAGCGAACGCGTAGGCGTCCATAACTTCACAAGTATTGATGTTGCCAGAGTCATTGGCCAGGCGATTATTGATTCTTATTTAGAAGCTTATGGAAAAAGGCTTAAAGTAAACTTAAATGAGCCAGACGTCGAAGTCTACGCCCTAGTTAGAAATCAAGAATTCATTCTAGGAGTTAATACAACCGGGAATTCTCTGCATAAAAGAGGTTATAGAGTCTATGAGCATCCAGCAGCATTAAAGCCCACCCTAGCCTCGGCTATGCTAAAAATAAGCGGATGGACACCAAACAAAAGCTTAATAGACCCAATGTGCGGAGGCGGAACGATCCCGATAGAAGCAGCCTTTAAAGCGAGAAATATTCCTCCAGGCCACCTAAGGAAAAACTTCGCATTTTTAAAGTTAAAAATCTTCGATGAAAACGAATTTGAGAAAATAAGAAGTGAAATTCTAAGTCGGAAAAGGAATGGAGAATTTGAAATTTACGGAATGGAGAAATTTAAGCAGCATCTGGATGGTGCTCTGACAAATTCTAAGAGGGCTGGAGTCCATGATATAATTAAGTTTAGGCTTGGAGACGCAACCAAGCCAGAAGACTACCCGCGGGGAAACTTCGAATTTATAATTGTTAATCCTCCATATGGAGTGAGAATGATTCCAGGCGGAAGTCCGAAGAAGCTTTATTGTAGCTTTCTTAAGGTGTTAAAGCAAAGGGCTGAAGGCGCAATTCTCGTTTTGATTACAGCTGCTCATAAAAGATTTAGAGAAGTCATAGAAGAAGAGAAAATTGAGATGCTTGAGGAAAGACCCGTGCTTCATGGAGAGCTGAAAGCTAAGATTTTCAAGTGTAAAGTCTAAGCTCCAGCAAATTTTAATTGTAAATAATACGCTAATCGTATTTTTAGTGGCGTCGTAAATGCTTTGGGGTTTTCTATGGTTGAGTGAAAAGCATAAAGAACTTGCAGAGAAAGTAAAAGCTTTCGCTGGAATCGAAAACGGCCAAACCGTTGGACTTTTATCGGCTAATTCAGAATGGGTAAATAGGGAATTATCTTCTAGGCGAGGTGAAGCTGTGTGGTTGAGCCAGAAGTAGAGGATAAAAGAATAACTCTAAAAGAAGCTGTAAAGCTTATTCCGGATGGAGCCGAACTCTTCTGGGGTGGATTTGGCTTCCAAAGACCGCCGATGGCCTTTGCCCACGAATTGGTGAGACAGAAAAAACGTAACCTACATATTTACACTTGCGGCTCAGAAATTGACATTGATATTTTAGCTGGAGCAAGAGTAGCCTCAAAATTTGAACTTGCATTCTTCGCTATTGAAGGGATAGGTCTATGCCCAAATATTCAAAGAAGGATTAAAGACGGTTCGGTTCAAGTTGAGGATTACACCAATCTGGCAATGGCTTTACGTTTTCTAGGCGGCGCTTTAGGCGT
>CAYOFB010000011.1:5320-6496 GCA_964403145.1 uncultured Candidatus Bathyarchaeia archaeon | reverse complement strand
GCTGGAAAGAAGGTCATTGTTTTAGCTGAGGAAATAGTTGATTCCGCACTGATAAGGATGAAGCCTGACTCAACGGTTATTCCAAACATCTACGTTGATTATGTGGTTGAGTGCCCTTGGGGTTCCTATCCAATGATGGTCCACAACTATTACGACTATGATTTGGAGCATGTCCGCCTATACTATACGCAATGCAAAACCGAAGAGGGATGGGAAAAATACTGTGAAGAATACATAACAGGCGTTGAAAACCACATGGAATTCCTGAAAAAGATCGGAATTGAACGTTTAATGAAGCTTAGAGCAAAAAAACCATTTGGATATTAGGAGGAGTGTGTATGAGCGAGAAAGAATATGCAAAAATCGGGGAATATACTTCCCTTGAAATGATGGCTGTTTGCGGAGCCAGAAACATAAAAGACGGCGAAGTAGTCTTTGTCGGAACCGGCTTACCGATGCTGGCTGCGATGCTTGCCAAAAGAATGCATGCTCCAAAGGCGAAAATTGTCTATGAAGCAGGATTTATAGATTCAAACGCTATAGACTTGGCGCTTTCAATCGCCGATTCCAGACTAGCTTACAACGCAGCCGCCGCAATAGGCCTCATAGAAACGCTTGGTCTTCTACTTCAAGGCGGAAGAGTTGACGTAGGCTTTGTTGGAGCAGCCCAGATAGACGAGTATGGAAACATAAATACAACCTATATTGGAGACTTTGAGAATCCAATTGTGCGTTTGCCTGGAAGCGGCGGAGGAAATGACATAATCTCCTCGGCGAAAAGAATAGTTGTAATAATGACTCATCAAAAGAGGAAGTTTGTTAAAAAGCTCCATTACATGACGAGTCCAGGGCATATAGATGGGCCCGGCGCCAGGAAACGTGAAGGCCTATTGGGCGGAGGCCCAGAACTCGTGATAACCAATCTTTGCCAGATGGGATTTGATGAAAAAACCAAGCGAATAAAGTTATTGACGGTTCATCCAGGCGTTACTGTTGAGCAGGTCTTAGAGAATGTTGGCTTCGATTTAATAGTGCCGGAGCATGTGCCTGAAACTGAGCCTCCTACCTACGAGGAGCTGAGAATACTCCGTGAAATAGATCCGCAAAGGCTCTATTTAGGGAAAGAGAAAAAGTAACGTCTAAATTCCCATTTTATTCTAGATTGATTATTTTTAC
>CAYOFB010000011.1:0-5220 GCA_964403145.1 uncultured Candidatus Bathyarchaeia archaeon | reverse complement strand
CCTATCTCCTCAAACTTCTTTTTCAGAAGCTGTTTGTCTCCATCGTTATTTCCATAAACTCCTATTAGGTCCGCCTTTAATTCTTTGAATTTTGCAGCTGTGAAGGGGGCTATGTAATCTCCGGCATGGAGAACAAGCTCGACTTTTTCTTCGTTAAGCTTTTTGACTGCCTTTTCAATGTAGGGAAGTCTATCATGCGTATCGGCAATTAACCCAACCAGCATATTATTTCACCACAGTTTAAATTATAGCCGGATAAGAATAATTTAAGGGCTAAGTAAGAAGCTTGCGTTGTTACATCTTCGCTATGGCTTTTCCATATTCTAAGCCTCTTTCAAAGGCCATCAGATTCAGTTTTTCTGTTCCCTTTGGGACATTGCGTAGAATTGATTGTCTCATAGACTCTGGGTCGACCAGATTTGTTATGGCTGTAAATGCGCCGAGCATTACAACGTTGGCAACTATTTTTTTGCCGAGTTCTTCAGCTATTCTTGTAGCGGGTATTTCGTAAACCTTCACATTTGGTATCTCCTTTCTCTCTGGAACCATATCTGGATCAACGAGAAGGGTTCCTCCCTCCTTTATAGTGTCTGCATATTCGTTGTAGGCTTCCTGCGACATAATTATCAGGATGTCTGGACGCTGAACTAATGGATAGTCTATTTCCTCATCTGAAATTATCACTTCGGATCTGCAGCGTCCGCCTCTGGATTCCGGCCCGTAAGATTGGGTTTGCACAGCGTTTTTATCTCCAAAAACGCATGACGCCATAGCCAACATTAAACCGCTTCTTATTATTCCTTGCCCGCCGAAACCAGCTATTCTAATTTCAACCTTCATTTTTGTTTCCACCTAACCTCTTCTGCACATCTAAAATAAGCTTTCTAACAAGCTCATCATAAGAGGGCTTTTCTATGTCGACAAACTCGCCTACAATAATTTTTGAAGGCGAAATCTCAGCCTCGGTTGGATCTATTCCATGTCTGATTTCCGAAACTTCTTTGTACCATTTCATTATCTGTATCGGGTCGCCCATCTTGTTATATCTTCCATATAGGGTTGGGCATGGCGAGATAACTTCTATAAACTTGAAGCCTTTCTTCTGTAATGCCTTCTCTATTGATTGTGTAAGCCTTCTTACGTGTAGGGCTGTCCATCTCGCCACATAGACCGCGCCGGAAGCTGCAGCTAAATGAACAAGGTTGAATGGATGTTCTATGTTTCCATAAGGCGTTGTAGTTGTAAACGCCTCAAGCGGGGTTGTTGGTCCGACTTGGCCTCCTGTCATCCCATAGTTGAAGTTGTTTGAGCATATTACCGTTACATCTAGGTTTCTTCTTGCGGCATGTATGAAGTGATTTCCCCCAATTGCGAATAGATCTCCATCTCCGCTTATTACGGCTACTTGAAGTTCTGGATTTGCAAGTTTTATTCCGGTTGCCACGGCTATTGGACGTCCATGCGTGGTGTGGAAAGAGTCCATGTTTAGGTATCCAGCAATTCTTCCCATACAGCCTATGCCTGAAACAACAACCATTTTGTCAATGTCTAAGCCTAATTCATCAACGGCCCTAACAAAACAGTTCATTATGATTCCGCATCCGCATCCAGCACACCAAATGGGCGGAAACCTATCCAATCTCAAATATTTAGCAAGTGGATGCATAATCAAACTTTCTGCTTCGCTCAACTATTTCATCCTCCTTATTCCATCCAAAATCTCCATTGGTGTATGAAGCGCCTCGCCGAACTTAGGTATAAAATGAACTGGAGTGCCTTTAGCCGCTCTCTCAACTTCACGGACAATTTGCCCATAATTCAATTCAGGGACAACTATTCCCCTAACTTGAGTTGCAAGCTCTGCAATCTGCTTTTCTGGGAAAGGCCAGACGGTAACAAGCCGTAGGAGACCAGCTTTTATCCCTTCTTCTCTCGCCTTCTTTACGGCGCTTATTGCGGCCCTCGCCGGAGTCCCGTATGCAATCACGGCCACTTCGGCGTCTTCAAGCATGAACTCCTTCAATTTTACAATTTTATCCGCGTTCTTCCTTATTTTATCACATAGCCTTCTGACAAGTTGTTCTTGAATTTCTGGACTGTCAGTCTGCGGATAACCTCGCTCGTCATGGGTTAAGCCAGTAACATGAACCCTATAGCCATCGCCAAAACAAGCCATTGGAGGAACCAAATCCTCATCTGGCTTGAATGGAAGGTAATCTGCAGGCGAAACAACAGGCTTTTTACGGTTAATGATTTTTATCTGGTCTGGTTCCGGAATAATTACCCTTTCCCACATATGTGCAACGGTTTCATCAGCCATAAGGAAGGCTGGGACGCGGAATCTTTCGGATAAATTGAAGCATTCAATTGTCAAGTCAAACATTTCCTGAACAGATGAAGGCGCCAAGGCAATTACTTCATAATCTCCATGCGAACCCCATTTGGCCTGCATCATATCCTGCTGTCCAGGCTTTGTCGGCTGACCAGTGCTTGGGCTTCCACGCATAATATCAACTATGACCAAGGGCGTTTCAGTCATAACAGCCAAACCAATGTTTTCCTGCATTAGGCTGAAGCCCGGCCCAGAAGTGGCAGTCATGGCCTTAACTCCAGCATAAGAAGCGCCAATAACAGCTGCTATGGAGCCTAGTTCATCCTCCATCTGGATATAAACGCCGCCTACTTCTGGCAGCCTTCTAGACATTCTTTCAGCTATTTCCGTGGCCGGCGTGATTGGATAGCCAGCGAAAAAGCGGCATCCAGCCGCAATAGCGCCCTCGGCGCATGCGTAGTCTCCGCTGAGGAAATGTTTACCAGTAAGCACAGCCCTACTTGTTTCTATTTTCATCATTATTGTTCACCTCAACCTTTTCAATTACGAAAATTGCGAATTCGGGGCATACTGAGCTGCAGAAACTGCAAATAACGCATTCTTCTGGATGCGCTGCGACAGGGAAATGGACTCCTCTCTTGTTAAGTTCATTCGACCTTTCAAGAACGTTTTTGGGGCAGAACTCTATGCAGAAGCCGCAGCCTTTACAGTTGTCGCGTATTATGTGGATTTCGGCTATTGGCTTTTTGATTTTCTCCTTATCTAATGGTTCACGCCATAATCTAACAGGCACTTTTCTCACCACCTTTCGAGAAAGCTTGCTTGGTTTTCTCTATCTCTTCGGGTGTTACGCTCTGCACAATGGCCTGCATTTCCTTAATTTTTGACGCAAGCCTTTCTCCTTCCGCAGCTGAAACCCAAAGGAGCTGTAACCGCTCCTTTCTGATTCCAAGCTTTTCCATGCGTTTCCAGAACCTTTCAACTCTTCTCTGCGTGTGATAGTTAGCATTAATATAGTGGCAGTCGCCCGGATGGCACCCAGCTACAAGCACAGCTGCGGCGCCTCTGGCGAAGGCGCGTTCAATAAACTTGGGGGAAACCCTACCGGAGCACATGGTTCGAATAATTCTGACGTTTGCCGGATACTGAATTCTACTTATTCCAGCGAAGTCTGCGCCGGCATAGGCGCACCAGTTGCAGCAAAACGCAATTATCTTCTTTTCCGCATCCTGTTCAGTTGCAGCATCAATTTGGGCAATAATCTGCTCATCTGTAAAACTGCGGGCAACTATTGCTCCGAAGGGACATTCAGCCGCGCATGTTCCGCATCCCGCGCATGCAGCCTCAATAATCTCGGCCTTCTTCTTTTCCTCATTCAATCTTATCGCATTATAGGGACAAACCTTAGTGCAAAGACCACATCCTCTACAGACTTCCTCTAGGATTTGAGGCGTTATAGCCTCAACCGTTATCTTGCCCTTCGCCATCAATATTCCGGCTCTCGCGGCAGCCGCGCTTGCCTGCGTAACACTATCTTTAATATCCTTTGGCGATTCGGCGCATCCAGCCAAAAATATTCCGCCAGTAGGCGCGTCAACTGGCCTAAGCTTCGGATGAGCCTCCATAAAGAAGCCCTCAGATGTTCTTGAAAGGTTTAGTAGCCTCTGAATTATTTCGCTGTCTCTTCGCGGCTCAATTCCAACAGAGAGAATAACCATTCCAACCTTAATTTTGTAAAGCTCCTTTTGAAGCGTGTTTTCTCCAATAAGCCATAAATCATGAGTTTTCGGATCTTCGATTATTTCAGCTGGAAGGCCACGTATGAAGATTACGCCTTCCCTTTTCGCTCTTCGGTAAAGGTCTTCAAATCCCTTTCCGAAAGCTCGAATATCAACGTAGAAAACGTATATTTTGACTTCTGGCCAGTGCTCCTTGATTAAGAGAGCGTCTTTAATCGTGTTCATGCAGCAGATATTGCTGCAGTATGGATTTGCCCTCTCAGAGCGTGAACCCACACATTGAACAAATGCAACGGTCTTTGGAATCTGACGATCACTAATCCTAACTAAACGACCTCCAGTAGGTCCTCCAGCATTGATTAAGCGTTCAAACTCAAGCGAGGTAATAACGTTTGGATATTTTCCATAACCATAATGCGGCAGCTGAGTTGGATCAAAAACGTCGGCGCCAGTCGCCACAATTATTGTTCCTACTTCAAGCTCGATTTCTTCAGGCTTCATAGTAAAGTCTATTGCGTTTCTTTCGCATGCCCGCGTGCACTTGTCGCATATAATTATTCCTTCCTTGTTTAGGCATAGATCCATGTCAATTATGTAGGTGGCTGGAACCGCTTGTGGAAATGGTGTGTAAATGGCATGTCTAGTAGCTAAGCCTACATCAAACTCGTTTGGAGCAGTTATTGGACATGCTTGGGAGCAGTCTCCGCATGCGCTGCAGTCGTCGGTTACGTATCTTGGTTTCTTAAGCACTTTAACCTTAAAGTTTCCGATATAGCCTGAAACATCAACTATTTCGCTGTTTGTTAACAATTCAATGTTGGGGTGATGTCCTACATCAACCATTTTTGGCGCTAAGATGCAGATCGAACAGTCCATGGTTGGAAACGTCTTGTCTATCTGCGCCATCCTTCCGCCTATGCTTGGCTCCCGTTCAACCAAATAGACCTTATAGCCAGTATCAGCAAGATCTAAGGCCGCTTGGATGCCAGCTACTCCACCGCCTATTACAAGGGCTTTTCTAATCACTGGAACTTCTATGTCCTTTGCTGGCTTGAGTAGAGCAGCCTTGGCAACTGCCATTTTCACGAGGTCTTTCGCCTTTTCAGTTGCTTCCTCCTTCTGGTAGAGATGCACCCAGCTGCACTGCTC
>CAYOFB010000010.1:0-14400 GCA_964403145.1 uncultured Candidatus Bathyarchaeia archaeon | reverse complement strand
GTTAATGTCATATTGGGACGAATTCTTCGTCTGTTCCTTCTGTTGTGTCGATTTCTTCTGTCATTTCGTCTTCCCAGCATTCTTCACAGAGGCCGTCAAACGCCTCATATTCTTCCCTGCTTATTTTCCGACCGCAAACTCTGCAATAATATTCTTCCTTTTCATTCACATATTTCCCCAAGCTACTTTCGTTTTACTTATTATCATATCATTTGTTAAGGCTAACTACAGATTCAAGATTCATAAAGTCTATCTAATTCTCTGGCAATTTCCAGAAGATTAATATGTTCATGCTTGGTGATCTTGAAGTTCAAATACTAAAAAGGCTTTCAGACAAGCCTATCTCAACTCTTTGGTTATATGATACCTTTACTAAAAATGGCGTCCAAAAAAATGCCTTTGAAAATGCCATAAAATCTCTGGAAAGAAAGAAACTTATCTGCATAGAAAGCTTATCGCTACGATTAACTGAAAATGGAACCAAAATGTTGGAGATACTCGAAGCAATTAATCTTAAAAAGTAAATGAGAAGATAATAAAAGTTAATAGAACCTTATGGAGCAACTGGCTATTCCCTGTTAATATCTAAGTCTTTCAGCCATTTCCTTAGGAAGGAGATAGTCAAGAAGGGCGTCAACCTTTACCCCTGTTCGTGCCGCTAATATGCCTAGTTGTGCTCTGTCTCCGCTAAATTCTGAAACAAGTTTGACTATATTTTTTGCTTTTTGTACAGCTTTTCTTGCCTCATCTTGAGAGATTTTAAGTAATTCGGAAAGTTCTTCATAGTAGACTCTTGAAAGGTCATTAACGTTCTTTATTCCATTTTGGAAAAGTTTTTCCGCTTTTAAGACATCATTAATTTCTTCTATGTCAAGAACCATTAACGGCAGAAGTTCTTTGATGCAACCATAATGGACTCTCCTTCTAGCAGTTCTGATGAGTTGAGCAAGCATCTTGTTTTCTTTTGGGCAAAATGCAAGGTAGGCATTGAAAATTTGGTTTAACTTATCTTTTGCATCCAAGAAAGGTTTAATCCAGCGTTTCGGCAGAATTTGCTTATATGGTTGATTTTTGACATGTTTCCAAATAGCTTGAGCTAACACTTCTGGAAGACCACTTCGAGTTGTTTCATCTTCAGGTATCGTATAGTCCTCTATAGCCCATCTAATTATGTCTTCTTCATTTTTCACAGTTTCGCCTTTTTTGATACGATCTCTTAAAAGTCTAACATGTTCCATCTCAAGTAGATAATTAACAAGAGCTTGTCTACCGTCTCTGGTGATCAAGAGCTTTCCATTTTTTTCCTCTAAAAATTTCCAGTTTAACAGTAAATCGACGCCTACAGACAACATATACATTGGGTCACGTTTAAGCCCAGTGCTCTTAAAAGATGCGATTGCGATAGTTTTTGCTTCGGGATTCTTCTTTCCAATGTCTCCTATTATCGCATCGTATTGAAGCTGCCTAATATGTTTACATATTCCTCCTCTATAGGTGAACGCAGGGCATTCGCATGTACATTTCTCTTCTGATATTGTGATTTCATATTGTTTGGACCCTCCTTTTGCGTATAAAACATTTCCAGCTATTCGGATACTGGTTTGATCGATCTTTACACCACCTCTTGGAGGTTTTAAGACCTCTCTAATTCTACTAGTTAATTTTTCACTAGACAGAAATGGCCCCTTTAGCGGATGTTCAAATCCCCATAAGGTAGTATTGTATACTGAAATCAAATCATCACGCGTAATTCCCTTAAATCTTGCAGCGGTCGCAAGAATAAAATGAAGAACATTTGTCATGCTTTTTGGAATCTGGCTATTTAATTCTTCTACTTTGCATTTTTTTGACTTTTGATATAAATTCCTTATAGCTTCGCTGGTTCGCTTTTTCCTTTGGAACAAAAAAATAGCCAGTTCCAAGCTTGTCATGGCCTGGTCTTCCAGCCCGTCCAAGCATGTTTACCATTTCTGATATGGGTAGCAGTTTTCTTCTTCCAGCTTCATGGCGAGTAACGTCTCGTACTATTACAAATCTAGCTGGAAGATTAACTCCTGCTGAGAGAGTGGTTGTCGCCACGACAACTTTTATTTTCTTTTGTCTAAAGGCCTCTTCTATTCTGTTTCTTAAGTCGACTTCTAGATCTGCATGATGATATGCCACACCTTTTGTTATTAGTTCAGGAATGTCTACAAGATACGGAAATTCATTCTTAAGCTGGATAGCTAGTTCTTTGACTTCTCGAATTTCTCTACTTGTCATGGAAGCAGCGACAATATTCTTTAGTTCACTGCAAAGTTTCTCCACTTCCCTTTTTGTCTCACAGAAGATCAGAAAATTCCCTTGTGAGAGCCCGTTTTTAATAAGTTTTCTTATTGTAGCAATTTTTTTCCCTTTAGGGATCAGTAAACACTTGATTTCAAGTTTAACAGGTCTATCCTCCTCGTTTCCCAGCAATAACTCTGTACCTAACCATTTAGCTATGCGTTCAGGTGCAGATAATACGGCAGACAATGCGTAAAGTTTAGTGCCAGATTTGAACTTAGCAAGATAAGAAATCAAAGATTCTATTTTTGCACCTCTGTGATCATCAGAAATAATTGAAATCTCATCAGCAACGACTATGGAAGGATAAAACTCTATCCCTTGCTGGATCATTCCGTCGATACTTTCATAGGTTGCAACTAAAACATCTGTTTCTGTAGGTATAAATGGGCGGTCATAATCGCCAGTTTTTATGTTAATTCGTGTCTCAGGCGGCAATTCCTTTTTGAGCTTTGCATAGATTTCTTCGGCAAGTGCCTTATAGGAAACAAGGTAAAGAAAAGTCTCCATTCTTGGTTTTTTAGGAAGATTACGCTTAATTACTTCGATGCCAATATGACTTTTTCCCGTAGCTGTCGGTGCAGAGATCAACCATCCTTTTTCGGCAGTAAACACGCCTAGTTTTTCAGCTTTGTCATATAATGGGAATCGAACATCGCTAGACGTGCGAATTTTGTCATTAATCAATTCTCGCATGGACCACCAACCTTTCGGCTGTATGGGCAATTAGAACAAGGTCCATCTGGGCTGTAAGATGGTGTGGCTTTTAGACCTTTTTGTGGATCAAGCGTTAGTGAATTGATGCTTGATTTTACTTGTTCTTCGAACTCTGTTTCATCAGGGATGACTTCTTTTTCAGCTCCGTTGGGATGAACGTAGGCTAAATAGGCCTTTTTTATTTTAATGCCTAATGCGTTTAATATAAGCCATGCATATGCATTTATTTGCCCTCTGTATATTCTGTCCCTAAAAGAGTTAGGAGGTGGCATTTTCTCAGCTTTGAAGTCCACAAGAATCCAATCTCCTTTTTCATTCTGGAACAAAAGATCAAAACGGCCCCTAACTAGAATTGGCGGAAAAGAAGAATTCCATGAAATTAATGCTTGCAATTCTTCTTCCTTATGAATTGGTCTACCGTCTCGAGCCGCATTTATCGCCATTTTTCCAACATTCAGCTTCGAGAAGTTTGTTAATGCCTTCTCAATTTCAGCCCGAACCCTTGTCCCAAGTACACGTTCGACTCGATCCATGTAATCTTTGAGTCGCTGATCGGAGCTGAAACTTAAAGAAAAATCCCAGAGTCTCAATGCCTTATGGACTTGGTCACCCCATTCATCAGCAGACATTTTTCCACTTTTTGTACATGGAGGTTGTGCACCGCTGGCATCTGCTGTTAATGAAGATTCTCGTAATCCGCTTGTCCGCCAGATTGCTGCGTATTGATAACGTCTTGGGCATTCTAGAAAAATTGGGAATTCTGAAGGATTAATCTGCGAAGGAACAAAACTAGGGCAACCACTTTTATACTCGGCGTTCTTGCCATTTGGAATGGGCTTATCTAAGAATGGGGCGGGAGTTGGGGGAGGCACGCTCGGGAGGTCTTCGATACCTATCTCGATTTGCTTTGAGGCCAACTCAACTTTTTTGCTTGTGTTCCCATTCGCAGCTTGAACATCAATTAGATTCAAAGAGGTTCGGAGAAATCGCATCCATGAATTCCATTCATATTTTTCCCATCGGTCATCATTCCCGATAGAAAAGATTAGATGATCCTTTGCTCTGGTGGCGGCGACGTATAAGAGTCTCCAAAATTCAGCTACATCATTTTTAACATTTTGGTGAATCGGGCTATCTGTAACAAAAAGCCCAGTTTCAGTGCTCCTTTCTGGTGATAGCCAAAGTATTGCCTCTTCGTCTCCTCTGCCGACCCAGGAAATATGTTTATTGTTGTTTACATTTGTTATCTGGACATCGGAAGGTAAATAAGTGTGTTCTGCTCTTGGTCTTAAAATAATGCCGCTTCTTCGGTTCCTTATAATTCTTTCATTTCTAACTGATTCACGAGCATGCACAATACTTTCAGGTATTATAACTATTGGAAATTCCAGCCCCTTAGCTGCATGAATTGTCATTACTTTTACTGAATCTTTAGTCTTTTCATCTGCAAGAATAGCTCTTGGAAAATCTTTTTCAACTCCTCTATATGCTCTATCACGGAGTGCCTTTAGTGTCTTTATGAAATCTCGGTAAGACAAAAGCTCTTCTTCTTCCCATGAAGAAACAACTTCGATCAGCATCCATAGGTTGGCTTGGGCTTGCAATCCGTCTTCCGAAGTTAATACGACTGAATCAAAATAGCCATGTGCTATAATCCGTTCAATTAAAGCTGCTTTAGGGCCTTCTCTGTCCCATCTCAAGTCTTCACGGAATTTCAGCAGTTCAATAAGTCTTCTTTTGTCTTCTTCAGGTAAATTGAACTCTGGCTTCCAGTCATTTAACGCCTTTACTAAAAAGAAACGTTTGCTCGCAAGGTATCTCAAAGTTTTATCGCTTAGAGCTATTATAGGGGAGCGTAAAATTCGAGTGATTGATTCTCTTGAATCAGGGTTAGCTAGCCAATCTAGAAAATCAATAATCAAGGATACTTCGGGTTCACCGAATAATGATACGTCGGTCTGGATCGCACAGTTTATTCCAGAAGACCTTAATTCATTAACGTACCTAGGTATGTTTTCTTTTCTGCGGAACAAAAGGACAATATCTCCAGCATATGGTTGTCTGGTCTTGTTTTCTTCATGTACAAGAATGCCTGAGTTTGGTTGGAGAATACCTCGAATAATAGCAGCAAGTTTTTGAGCTTCGTAATCAACCCATTCTCTCACAGTTCTACCAGGATTTATTAAAATGTGTACTCTGGGCTTATTATCATCAGAAGCCAGTTCGACCTTGGCTATTAATTCCTCATAAGGAACTTCTCCTGAAACTGCTCCTCTTGCCCTATCCTTGAATAACTGCGAAAAGACACCATTGAAAAAGTCAATAAGCTTTGGATGACTTCGGAAATTTGAGACGAGCGGAGCATAGGTCATCCCTTCGGGGATCGAATCAGCGGCTGTTTTTTGTTTTAGAGAAAGGATAAGATCCCTAAAAATCTGTGGCTCAGCACTTCGCCATTGGTAAATTGATTGTTTCAAGTCTCCGATAAACATAACATGATTCCGTTTTTCAGGTGGTCCTGAACGGATTAGACTTTTTATTATCTCATATTGAACAAAATTAGTATCTTGAAATTCATCTACAAATATGTGGTCAAACCTATTTTGCAAACGTGTCTTCCAGTCATTTCCTCCCTTCTTGAAGGTATACTGCCATACTAAATACGCAACATCAATGTAAGTTAATTTTCCCGTTTTCTTCGAGATGGCATCGTATTGTTCATCGAACGCTATTAATAAGTCACCAAAATCGTTTGCGAGCTGTAAGCTGTAGTTGTAAACATCTTCAGCATGTTCAATCATAGCCGCTTTCTGATGGTCTGGACAAGTCAGGACATACGTGTTATTGGATAATTGTTGCACAAGCTTTTGGAGAGCATCTATTGTGAAGGGAGGTTCAAACCCTTTATGAATTAAGTTCTTAACGGCAAAAACAAGTTGATTCTTGACCTCTTTAACATCAAGACAAAATTCACGTGCTTTTTGATGAGTATTCCATATCATGTCACGAAGATTTTCAGGAGGATATTCTAAATAATCAAGGTTGGGGAATGCTCTTTCGAGCCTAAACCATTTAGGTGCTAGTGATGGGTCATTGCGAATTTTGTTTATGATTTCATCAACAAGGTTATCCTGCTCTAATCCCGTAGATATCTCGAATGAGGGGTTTAATCCAATTTCAGTAACAATTTCCCTTAAAAGTGCTTGAAGAAAAGCATCAATTGTTTGGATATGAGATTCTGTTTCAATAAATCGCCAAATATTCGTTGGTAAGATGCCACCTGCAGACTCATGATCCCTTAAGCGTTCTTTGAGTCTTGATTTCAGTTGTCTCGAAGCTTCTACCCCGAAAGAAACTACCAGTATTCTTTCCATAGGATTAAAATTACCTGGCTTGCCTTGAAGCTCTCGAAGTACAGTTTCTGCTAAAGTCTCTATTAACACTGTTGTTTTTCCAGTACCTGCTCCAGCATCGACACATACTCGCCCTCCAGGACGCAAGTAACAATTCATCACGTATTTCTGATCACTTTCCAGCTCTGGGGTTTTATTCCTCTTAAGAAGCATCATTACAACCCCTCTGCCCTAGGTATTTGACAAAGGTCTTTGTACACGCATCTCGTGCAGACACGGAGTAGTTGATCTCTGGGCGGTGCTTCAAAACGAAGGTGAGGATTTGGAGACATTTTCTTTACACGCTGCACTATTGCAGCTGTAAACTGGTTAATCATACTTTTCCATTCTAACGGATATAGCACTTGCATTCTGCTTTTTGCATCTCTATCCCATGGCATTCTCAACTCCTCTTCGTAACCCCGCGGGCCTTTGTGTTTTGCGAGCAAAGATTGGTCGTAATAGCCTAGTCTTTTACCACTGAATAGTTCAATATATAGGGCACCAGCAATTTTTTCCACAGTTGAATAGTAAGTTAGAAGAATAGGTAATCTGTAATCTCTTAGAGGGTCTTGGATTTTCTTGACTACTTTGCCCTTTTTAGGATAGAAAAGTCCTCGATTTCTGTCATTTAATTGTCCACTGAAATTTATATATGCAATAATGAGTTTACTGCCTTGAAGATTATCTGCACGATGGGGAGGTAATACTACCTGAACTTTTTCATGTAGCCCGATTTCCACAGCTCTATTCTTTGCACTCCAATTCCATTGCCTTATTATATTATCTTTTTTCTCCTGTCTTACAAGCAACCACTCATCTATTAAGAAATTGCCAAACTGAGTTTGCTCGAATTCTGATAAGAATGTCGCCAAATAGTCCCTAAGTTTATCTTCGTCAGAGAACTGAAGAAATGATTCTTGCCTTCTGGGAAATCTTTGTTCTATTATCTCCTTAATTCTTTGATTCGTGCGTGTAGAAGGATAAACATAAGAAAGTCTTTTTGGAGGTCTTCCGTACCTCCAGTGCGGAGTTTTGAAATATAGTGGAATAGTATCCCTATCAATTGTGTTTCCGTTCCATAAGAAAAGAAATTGCCAAAAATACAATTGAATTGGGCAAATTGCATGGAGGTCCATTTCATGTGCTCTGAAGGGAGGGCCCATAATTCTTGAAAGAGGGCATCTACTAAACCAAGGCTCATCACAATGAACTTCAATCACCATTGGCGGTGATAGATACCTTTCTATTCTATCTTTTAGGTGAGTGAGGTAAACATGAGGTTCCAAGGTAGATGCTAACTCTTCAACCCCTTTTACGTCAATGGGAGGGTCTAGGTTGGGAAATCTTCTGTAGGTATGGTAACAGTAAAGCCTTTGCCGAATCCATGGAGGATAATTTTTTGCCATTTCTCCCCACTTTTTTTCAGCCGGAGTAGGCAACCATTCATTGGGTAGAATTCGTTCTTCCTTTTTGTCGAGCCCCAAAGCATCAATAAACGAAGACCACTCACAAACATGTCCCGTTTCATCCAGATAAGGCATAGAACACCAAATAGTTTCAGGTTCTGTTTGAAGAACAGTTTCTAAGTAATCAAATTCATTAGCGTAATCGCTCCACTTACTTCTCAAATATAGATATGCACTCTCTCCTTTTTTCGGTTCATCAAGTGCCTTTCGCAAGTCATCCGGAAGGAATATTCCCTTTGGGCACTTTCTTGGAAACTCGTCTGCTCTAAGGCCTAGCAATAACAGATGTTTTGCCTTCAGAAATTGTGTGTTGCCCGCGTCAACAACTTTAATTGCAGACATGTCTTGCTCAGGCAGACCGTAGGTCTTTGTCCCGAAAACTTCTCCGAAAGCTCTTGAGATAAGTTCCCAGTCCAAAGTTTGACCTAAGGCGTTGATGCAATCCCTAATGTAGTTTTCCATTTCAATTAATTCGTTTCTGATTCTTGCGGCGAAATGAGTTGGATGCAACCCGACTATGTTAAATCTTTCCTGATTTTGTACGCGTGGTGAAAAGGATTTGCGGCTCCAAGTGCTTTGTTGAAACATATAAGTCCCAAGTAGTTTAGCAATAAGTTCACGTGCCTCTCTTGGGTCTTTTGGAGGGGAAGATAGTTGAACTTGTATCCATTCAAGAAATTTCAGTAATAATCTCTTGGGATACTCCCAATGAAGCCCATCTTGAACTAGTTGCTGCCAGTCCTGTAACGAAATTGGATCCCTTCTTTTATGCTGGATCCTTGACAAAGATTCTTCAAGATATACGAATTGCTTAGAACCTACCGGCCAGCCTCTTCTGCTTGAAGGTAAACAAAATCCTAGTCTGAGGGGGTCAGTTATTTCATGCCATTTAACGTCTTTTCGTTCCGCTGACACAAGTAAATCTAAGGTAGCTTTTACAAAACGATACGGAGAAAGATGTGCGTAAGGTCTGCGGGTCTGAACGAAGTAAGGAATACCAAATGCAGGAAAAATTTCGGAGATTAGATCGAGATACTTTCCACAATCTCTTGCTACTATTAAAATTTCGCGGGGGTTAACACCATTAAGAAGAAGCTCACGTATTCTTTCAGCTGCTTTTATAACTTCTCTTCTTCGCTCAGGTACAGCGATAAGTTTTAAAGTGCCCTTCTTATAATAATTTTCTAGGATCTTTATCCCCAGAAACTCGTCTACATTCTTATTCTCTTCTCCAAATGCAACCCCAGCATTTTTTAAGCGTTTTTTGAGCTGTTTATAGGTGCCACTTCTTTGAAATATTCTAACTTTGAAAGAATTATTCCGTTTTCGACCAGTTTCTGCAATAGAAACCACTAGTTTTAATATGACTGCATCGAATACGGAAATATCTGATATTAAAACTTCTTGTACTTCGAGAACTCCTGGCCAGTGAGAACTCAGCATTTCTCTAGCTTCTCTTAACAAATGGGCTCTAGACAAGAACACGTTTATGCCCAAATTTTCAACTTTCAGCATGCTTTCTTGTTCTAGAATCTTAAATGCTTCTACAATTCGTGTTGCAGACTTAGAAGCAAAAGGATCACTTAAATTACGAGCAATATTCTCTAAGAAGGAACTCAAATTGCCTGCATCTGTACCCCTTAAGTATTCATAAAATTCCTCAACTAAAAACTCCCGGGTCTCAGGATTTTCATAAGGAATATTCTGAAGATCTTTCAATGGTCCGGAAGTAGCTTCCTCTATTATTTTAGCTATTATTTGACTAAGAGTTTGTTTGTCCAATATTCGTATTCCTAGCTTCTTATCCGGATCAAGAATTTTTTCAGCTAAATCATCAAATGTTATTGCTTCCAGATTATATTGTGGAATTCCCTCCTTCATAACCGCGTAGTTAAAATTATTAATTGCAATATCGCTAGGCAGAATCACTAAAAATCTGGGATTCGATAAGGTCCTTTGCAGGTTTTTCTGCAAATGTTCTCTTAGAAAATCAAATAAAGAAGAAGAATGGAGAACAATCATTAGACTAACCTATCGCCTTTATTTCTTTGAAGACACATTAGTTTAATCATTTTTTGAACTTTTAATTTTTCTGAATTTTCAGCTGATATCTCAAATCAAGTTTATTAGCAATACTGGTCCAAAAATATAAAACAATAATTTGTATCAAGCCTTGCATTTCCAATTAAGCTGTTATATTCATTTTCTATAGAAAAACATAAAGGGAATCTCTTCTAATTGATGTTTAATGCCTAGATATATTCCTGGATGTACACGCATTAGACAAAATAACCAAAACATAACTTCTATCTTAGACATAGATTTCGGCAACGGGTTGTGGATATATGTTTTTCCAGGCACAATAAGCCAAAATGATATATGGATAAAATTTAGAGATTATAATATCCCAAGATCAAAAATAAGAACACCAAAACATATTCATTGGGCAGTTGATATTCTTATTAAAAAATTTAGTAACCCCGGGCTTACTAATGCTTTTTTAAATGATATGCTGACCCGATGGAACCAAATAACTCCTCTTCCGAATAGACAAATGCAAACAATCTTAAGAAATCTGGTATACTCGCAGAGCGGACAGTTTATTACAAGCTACCAACCTCTTAATGCTGCTGGTTTCTTCTCCATAGAGTTTTTGACACATTTAATGGAGTTACTAATGTTACAAGAAAAGACTAACAACCCCCAAGCATATATGTTTAGTAGAGTGGTTAATAGCCTTTTGAATTCTACTGATTTGTATAAAATTTTATCAACAGCTGGCTATAGGGGCAGATAACTACTTCGCGACATGGTCTTGAACATTGGCTTGACTGTGCTTAGGATAAAATATTCCATTTTTTATAAAATTACCTTTGTTACCTATGAAATACCTATTTGCTGTTCGAACTCCTTATAAGCCCTTTTAAGTTCGAATAACTTTTTTATTTTTTCTACATCAATTAATTTAATTTTGCCCTGAATTTCGTGGAATGTTCCTGTTAAAAGCTTTTGAACTTTAGCAACGTCTTTTTCTGTTAGAATTATGAATATATTGCTGTTCCAAAGGTCATGTGCATGTTTGAGTTTCGCAATGGCATGATATGGGTCTCCGCCAACTTGAACCTCAAAAACATATGTCGGAACACCTCTCTCTACCCTTCTCCATACAACATCTAATCTTTCGCCATTCATATTGTACTCTTTTTCAGCTATAAATCCTTGAATTTTGCCGATTTCAATGAGTTTGTCTATGACTTGGTCATGCACGTTCAAACGTCGCCCTTTTTCTGGTTTAGGCGGTTTGGCAGTTAACATCTGAACAATTTTTTCGGCTTCGCTTTCCTTAACTTTTTGAAAAGCTCCTCTTGCGGACGCACTAATATAGTCCGAAGTGACTTTCCGAGTCATCCATTCATCTTGCGGAATAACATATTCAACATCGAACTCAAATCTGTAAGGCCATATGACCTTTCCTTCTTTGACTTCCCGCGGCCAGAGAGGTTTGTCCTGTTTAAACTTTGTTCGAACTATACCGTACCCAATCACACCACTTACAGGTTTCGTTGCATAAAAAAGTATTTTATCGCCTTCAGACAACTTCTTCCATCGAGTAACCAGTATTTTAACAGCCCTAACTCCCCAAATTTTACCGAATGCAAAAGCAATTTCCCAATACTTTGGTGGGCCTGTTGCAATCCACCAGTTTACCATAATTAGCACCCTTCTATCCTATGTGTAAGTGTAAATGTTATTAGCCTTTATGCTTAAATTCAGTTTTAACAAGCAAAGAAAATAACCTGTGGACAACAAGTAGAACATAGACGGTCGGAGAGAACCGAAAATATTCTTTCTCTTTAATCCATATAATTCTTAAACCCCATAAGCATAATCTAAATAAACACATAAAGAAATTAGTCAAATTCAGGCTTTCCAGAATGATTCTTAATATTAGACGTTAAGACTACCAAGTAGTGTTTTTACTAAGAGCCTTTAATTTTCATGCCCCATGCCTTTGCTTTTTCATTTCTCTCTATTAACGCACAGTTCAAGCAGAAAAGTTCTACTGCCAAAGTTCTTTAGCTAGAAAAAATTAATCTATCTGTCATTCTTATCAAGCGAGGGGCGTAGCTATCCTCTTTAACTAGGAGGCCCAATTAAAATACACAAAATTGATGCAGAATACTTTGAAAGTGCTGAGGAACTTTGTGAGAAGGCCCTTGCGTATTGTGACAACTTTGTTTTTCAATTGTCCTGAGTTTTATAACACTTTCCATTAAAAATTTGATGCAGTCTATGTCTTCTTTATAGTTCATTATTACCACCACTTCATACTATCTCTATATTTTTTAACATCCTCATTTTCTTCAGGTTTTCTGAAAATAAATAAGTGCTCATAGTAGAGTAGGTAGAAATCTGTGTACCGTCCCTTTCTTGCCTTTCTGTCAATATCCACCCAGCATTCATCTGATGTTTTGGAAAGCCCCTCCCATTTTTCCCTTGTAACTTTCGTTTTCCACTGACACTTTACTATATCTTCCTTAAGTATGAAGCCCACATCTAAAAATGCTTGCATAACTCTAAACGCTATTGGAACGTGATGCCTATGCCTCCGCGTATCTCCCACCAATATTGCACAATATCTTCCCGGTTTTAATACCCTAAAACTTTCCTTTGCAACTTCTCTCATAGCATCAATATACTCATCTATGCTGTGAACTTTGGAGATATCACCCGGAATCTTCTTCTTTTTGGAATATGGAATAATGCTAGCATATGGCGGATGAGTAGCTATAAGGTCTACCGAATCGTCATCAATAAGATTTAGGTTCCTCGCATCTCCGACATATGTCTTAATTTTCACTTTTGGAAAATCAAGATCAAGCGGAGTATATTCAAAATTGAGCCTATCTAACGTGAGCATTATACATTCTGGGTTTATATCTACACCAATGGCGTTTCTGCCAAGTAGCTTACATTCTATTAAAGTTGTGCCCGAACCACACATTTGGTCTAAAATCCATTCACCAGGTTTTGAGTATCTGATGATGATGTTTCTTGCCATTTGAGGCGGCCAGTTTCCTCTGAAATTTCCTCTGTGAGTCGCCCATTTTCCTCTGTCTGGAAATGACCATACATTAGTTCTTTCAAGCTCGAAAAATTTTGGCTGAAATTCCTTAATTCTTTTAGGCCGTCCAATTTCTATTTTAACGTTTTCTATAGTTACTTCTTTATGCGTTTTAACAAACTCTTTATAGTCCTGAAACGTCACTTCTTTCATATCTATATATTTTTCAGACATTTTTGGTGCCTCTTTGGCTGTTTTTTCGAATCCAATCTCTAATTGCTTCCTCTATTGCCTTCTTTAAAAATCCCTTCTTAGCCTCGAATTTCTCTGCAGCAACCCTTCTAAATTCTTTTTCGAGATTATCGTCTATTTTGAGGTTTATTTGGCCCATTTGTATCAAGATAGATATGTTGTTATCTACTTATATATTCATTACGCTTCTACGAACTGCTAACGGTCAAAATTATTCAACTTTGTTGAGAGGCGATTTTCTGGTAAAGCCTTTTTGTTAAATATTGACCAGCCATTGGAACGAATCTTCTTAGTTTTACAGGTTTTTTGTACTGTTTGATTTCCTTTAAGGAAATTACTAAGAATTTGCTTCTTTTTCGCTGTGACAGATATTCTTTAAGCTCTTTTTTGGTAATGAATAAGTTACCGTTGTATTTATTATAATTCTTAACCAAATTAGTTGCCGAAACAATCTCGCAAGTTTCTATTGTTCCCTCACCCACAACTGCATGTGTTTCATGAGAGGAATAAAAGAGAACCTTCGAACCTGGCTTAATTTGTTTAAAGATTGTTGCAACTTTTATTATCTTGTTCTTTTTCTCTTTAAAAATTCTCATTAAGAGATACGAAGGAATCGGTATTATCATACCAACTATTTTCTCTGACATGTCGATCCTCTTTTGATATTTTAAAGTTGGAACATTCATAAAATTTGTGCAAAATGCTTTTTACTTTAATTAATGATTCATTCATAAGAGGAGAAAGATAATTGGTTAAGTACGACATTATGGGGTTTAAAACTGAAAATGAATACTTTGATTACTTCTTTGACACATTACTAAAGACAAACTGGACTTATGATTATTTTGTGGCTTGGGAAAAGGTTAAGCAAAATGTTAGAAAATATGTAAGAGAAATAAGCCTTCTAAATTCTTTAACTAAAATACCTCCCGAAGAACGTAAGACGGAACTTAAGGAGTTATTTATAAACTACCCAGAAATTATACCTGTCATTCCTTCCATAATTGCAGTAAGAGAGAGAAGTGTGCCCATTCTTGAAATCGGTGAAAAAGCAATTTATAAGACATTTAACTTCTCCAGAAGGAAACTATCAAAGAAAGCAGCGGAAGACCTAGTTACTTTCTGTGATAAAGTTGGAATTTTGCAGCTCTTCGGCGAAATCAATGACCTTTACGCATAT
>CAYOFB010000009.1:0-14603 GCA_964403145.1 uncultured Candidatus Bathyarchaeia archaeon | reverse complement strand
TATGGTAGACAGTTGATTAGGGATGTGAAGAGGTGGGGTGAGTGGGTTACTGAGAGGCTTAGGGAGGATCCTTTGATTAAGAAGCTTTATGATGAGGATGTTGCGGTGTATATTGGTTCTTGGGAGATTAAGTGTCCTCGATGCGGTAAGTGGACGCCGCTGGTTGGAAATTGGTGGCTTGCAAGAGTGAAAGGCGACGGCGGCTATAAACGGCTAGCTTGGATGGAGCCCAAAATAGTTGGGGATAGGGTTGAGATTGAAGTTGTAGATTTGAATAAGATTTTGGGCGATGAGGCCGTTAAGAAGGCGAAAGTTGAGGGTTTGCTTGTTAAGGCAGGAGGCAAAGAGTTTCGGGTCCCTGAGAGTAATATGGAAGCGAGAAGGGAGAAGGCCACTTGTTTGCATTGTGGGCAGTCTATTATGCAGATTGATCCGTTAACTGGAAGGCATTATACTGAAAAGAAAGGGTTACCTGATGATGTTAAGGAGAGACTTGAGGGTTATGTTAAGTTTGCTCTTAAGCTTTTTAATGATGCAATTGATAAATCGTCAAGTTTGCCAGAATGGCTTAACGAAATCCCTGCAAGGCAGAGATTGCTGGTGAAAGTAAAAGTTGTAGAAAGGACTCTTCACTTTGAGCCATGTTCAGAAAGAGATCAAGAAAAGTTGAAATTGGCAACTAAAGAAATCAAAAATCTTATAGAAATAAATGATCCGGACGTGCCTAGAGAAAGATTGGCGCCTTATGGTACTCAAGCCATAGGAGGATATCTTCAGCCTTTGAATTATAATATGACAGAATGGTATAAGCTTTTTAATCCACGTCAGCTTCTTGCACTAGTTAAGCTTGTAAAACTGATTAGAGAAGCTGGCAAGAGAATTGAAAAAGAAAAACTTAATGAAGGATTAAGTAAAGAAAATGCTTTCAAATACGCAGAAGCAGTAACAACTTATCTAGCACTGGCATTGCTGAAGTTTATAGATTATAATACTCTTGTCAATTTATGGAACGCTGGGTCTTGGAGTTGGAATAAAGTTGCACACACACTGTCAATGCGTGGCATCGCTATGCAATGGAATTGGTGCGAGATCAGCCCCTCAGTCGAATTGCCGTTGTCTTACCATGGAACATTACAAAATGCTATCCATGGCCTTAAATACCTCATAGAGTCACTGCAAGGACAAAAAATAAATTGCGTTCAAACTTTTCTTGACGATGCAACTGTGTTGAGTAAAATTGATTCGAATGAGTACTTTGAATTAATAGTTACTGATCCACCATATTACGACGATGTGCCGTATTGTGAGCTGAGCGATTTCTACTACGTCTGGCTGAAAAGGTGTTTAAGTGAAATTAAGCAAAATAAACTAAGACCGAAATTCGTACCTGAAGCCTTCTTTGAAAGGATTAACGATGACTTTGTTGAAATTTCAACACAATGGGAAAAATACGCGATAAGCGAGGTAAGTCTTAATCCTCCTCGCCTAGGTCCTAACGCAACTCCCGAGGAAGGCATTAAACATTTCCAAAATTTGTTAAATTCATCCTTCGTTACTTCGGCTTCAAAGTTAAAACAAAACGGTTTACTTGTTACTTATTACGCTCATACAAGTCCTGAAGCATGGAAAGCTTTACTTGAAGCAGGTTGGCAAGCGGCCGCATTGCAGGTTGTAAATGCCTTTCCAATAACAACCGAGTTTGCTAGGAGTATAGTCTCCAGAGGAAAACTTTCAATGGACACAAGTATAGTTGTGGTTTGGAAAGGATTTTCTGAGGGAGTAATCGATGCATCACGTCTTTACAGTGAAATGGTCGAATATGCTGCCCAGAGAGCAAAAGAACTTATGGACATTAATGTCACCGGAAGGGATTTAGTTATAGGCACATTAGCTGCAGCATTAGCCACAGCCACTAAGTACCGCGAAGTTAGATTCATGGGCAAATTGGATATCCATACACTAATTGATAAATATGTATATCCAGCGACGTATTTGGGTCTAGCAAAAGCTTTGGCAAGAAAAGCTGAACTGGAAGAAGGAGTCAAAAATCCAGACGCCATGTACTACCTTCTAATAAAATCAACCATGGCCGGAGCAAAAAAGAAAACCTTAGAGAGCACAGACGCAAGAATATTTTCAATAGGAACATCACTCGACCTAAACCTAGCAGTAAAAACATGGAAAATACTAAAAGGCGGAGCTAAAGAACCCGGAGCAAAAGTAGCAAAAAAGAAAACCCTAACCCTCATTGAACCCACCTCAACAGAAAGAACCAAACTCGCCGAACTTCTCGAAGTCAGAGGAGTAGGAGAAAAAGAACCAAACATAAGATGCACAGTCGACGCCCTACACTACCTAGAATACCTAGCAGTCACATACTCACGAGAAGAATTCAAAAGAAAACTAGACGAACTAAAAGCAAAATACCCAGCCCAAGTACAAGACGCCATAACCCTAGCAAGAATCCTAGCCAAAGTACTACCCAACAAAGACATAGAAAAAACCCTCTGCAACCGAATAATTGAATATTTAGAACCAACATTATCAAAATTAGATAAATTCCTCAAATAAATGGAGAACAGAAAATAATGGGAATAAAATCCCTAGTACAAGAAAAACAAATTGAAGTATGGAAAGACGTTTACGACGCAAGACTCGACGATAAAGCCGCACCAGACCTCGCAGACATACTAAAAGGAAAAGAAGAACCAATATACGCAACCCCAGAAGAATTCTTCAAACGCACCTACCTAACAAAATCAATGGAAGAACTAATAGAAGAAGTCGCAGAAACCCTAAAAAGCCAAAAAGGAGGCGCAATATTCCTCCTAACCTCATTCTTCGGAGGAGGAAAAACCCACACCCAAATATGCCTCTACCACGCCTTCAAAAACCCAGAAAAAATCAAAACAATAAGCGAAACACTAGCAGCAAAAATAGCCCAAACAGAAAAACCAATAATCATAATCATGGACGGAAGCCGAGCCGAACTAGTACCCCATCCAGACCAACCCTACAAAGCAGAAGGCTTCACAATAAAAACAATATGGGGCATGCTAGCCTACAAACTCGGAGCCTACGCAAAAATAAAACACCTAGACGACGAAAAATCACCAGCACCAGACGTAAACCTAATCAAAGAAATACTAAGCGAAGCAAAACAACCAATCCTCATACTAATGGACGAAATAGTCCACTACGTCTTCAACATGTACAAATCAAGACTCAAAGACTACGGAGAAAAAGTCATCCTCTTCCTCGACTATCTGGCAAGAGCCGTAGAAAACACACCAAAAACAGCCCTAGTAGCCTCAGTTCAAGCAGAATACAGAGTAGTCGAAGGACAGAAAGTGCTCCTCGAAGAAGAAGTGTTCACAGGCTATGCTGGAAAAATAGTAACCGTATTAAGCAGAGAATCAACAAGAATAAAGGTGCCCGTCTCACCAGACGACGTAGTAAAAGTCCTACAGAAAAGAATCTTCAAAAAAATACCTGAAACAGAAGCTTGGAAAACAAGAGACACCTTCTACTCAGCCTACAGACAAAACCACAAACTCTTCGGAACAGAATCAGACTGGCAATTCTCCTACACAGAAACAGGAAAAGTAGTCACAATAAAAGACACATACCCATTCCACCCAAAATACATCGAAGTACTCCAAGAATTCGTAACAAGAAACAAAGACCTACAAAAAACAAGAGACGCCATAAGAATAACCAGAAAAGTCATCAGAAGATTCCTAAGAGGAACGGAAGACGCCGCACTCATAATGCCATGGCACATAGACCTCAGAGACAGAGGCATAAGAAGCAGAGTCCTAACCGAAAGCCGAAGGGAATTCAGAGACGCCGCAAACAGAGACATAATCTCAGAAGAAGGCAGACTAGGCTCAGTAGCAGAATGCACAAAACCAGCCCTGGCGCTGAGAATCGCAACAGCAGTCCTACTAAAAACATACACATACGAAACCTTCAAAGAACCACTCAAAGTCTTCCCAGACCTCAAAAACATAGCCCTAATGACCTACGAACCAGAAACCTTCAAACGAGAAAACCTCCAACCAGCAGACATAGAAACAACCCTACAAGAAATGCACGGAAAACTACCCCACTTCGCCTCAGGAGACGGCCGATACTGGTTCACACCCTTCCCACTCGTAATAGAACACGTAGAGAAAAAAGCAGCCGAAATGCTAAGAGGACCAAAACTCAAACTCTACGAAGCAATAAAAGAAAGAACCAAGCAAATACTAGTTAAAAAAGAAAGAAGACGAGCCATAGAACGAGGAGAACTCTTCAACGAAAGAAATACCATAGTAATAGGCTACGGAGACGAAATATGGCAAGAAATAAAAATAAACGATGATCCGTCACCAAAACTAGTTGTCCTCGTAAAACCCGAAGTAAACGAAGAAGAAATCCGCAAAATCATACTAATGAAAGGCGAAAGCGGAAGAAGAACCTTCAGAAACACAGTCACCGTTGTATGCCCACATCAAAAAGCAGACTTCGATGCTCTACTGACCTACGCCGCAAAAATAACCGCAGCCGAAGAAGTAAAAGATGCACTGGCAGAATACTACAGAGACAAAGAGTTAAGAAACCTTCAAGAAACTACCTTGAAAAAATACATACAAAACAACGAAAACATCCTCTACGAACAAATACTATCAACACTAACAAGGATTTACTATCCAGTAAAAGGCAGAATAAGCGACGAAATAAAATCAGTCAACACTACCCCCACATCCTCAATAATCTCCCAAGTTGAAGCCGGACTAAAAGACCCCGCAACAGGCCCCAAACTTAGAACAGACTTCTCATTCATAGACCTCGCAGACTTCTTAAAGATGAACCTAAACTGGGACCTCATAGAAGGAGAACACCCCAGAGAATTCAGAGACATACGAAACGTCTTCTACGAGATAACCTCCGCCCCATTCACCACAAGAAAAGCCATCGAACAAGCAATCATACAAGGAGTCCAAACCCTTGACATAGGCGTTAAAGCAGGCGGAAAAATCTACTGGAAACGTATAGGCCCAGAAAACGGCGCAGAGCTGCCGCCACTACCGATGGAAGACACATCCGAGATTCTACCATACAAGTTGGCCGCAGAAGAACTAAAAAACAAACTCATAGCTGAAACAGGAGAGCATAAAATAGGCAAAGAGGTACATATCAACTGGTACGAAGTCGATTTCGCCGGAAAAAGAATTAGACTTGAAGACCTAATAACGCAAACAGGCTGGCACAAGATTCTTAGGGAAGGAACCATAATCAAGCAGGAAAAGGTTATCGAAACAGGATTCATTTTAAAGATTGCCCCAAGCACCATAAGGGTTAAGCCAAACACTGAAGCCAAAGCAACCATAACAGTAGAGCCCATCCAAGACTATAATTACGAAGTCTATCTGAAAACCGAAATAGGAAAGCTTGAAATTGAAAAAGGCACTCCGCCCTTCACATCCACTTGGCATTTAGGAGTTCTGGAGCCGGGAAACTATGTTTTCACAGTTCAAGCCTCAGGAGCTGATGAAACAACATCTTCCGCGTCTCTAGTAGTGGTAGTAGAGAGTCCTGAGGAAGATATCGACGTGAGAAAGCTAGAAACTAGCCATGAAGGGGCAAAGCTTTTGAAGATAATGCCAGGCGACATATACTCGCTCAAGATGGCCCTCGACATCACTTCAAAGTTAAAACTGGATGCAAAGGCAAGACTTACATTAAACTTCGGCGAAAATATACGCTTCAACGCCGAAGATATAGATGTAAAACTCGCTGGAATTTTCGTTCAGAACTTCATCGAAATGCTCAGGCGTATTCCATCCCTCGAAAAGGAAAGTAATTTAAACAGTAGCATAAGTCTTGCAAAGCCCGAACCCTTGGACAAGCAGAGAATAACTGCATTTATGCCCTTATCGGAAAAAGCCATATTTACAATACGAGTTGAGAAAAGTGACTAGCCCTAAACTTATACAAGAATTCAGACCGAGGTACTTCATAAAAATCAAGGGCAATACCGCCACATTTCTTTGGTCCTCCTCTCCTGACACTCCGCTAAAGAGTTCCGTAGATCTCAAGGTTAAACGTCATTTGACGGAGGTCTTGTGGCTAGCAAAAAATATGGGTTGCTCAGTGAACAAAGATATAGTTGTTATACATAATCTTGATGTATATAACAGACTCATCATATACGCTTGGGTTAGATCAACTTTAAGGGAACCGAAAGCTGCCAAGAGGCTAGCCTTACTCGTAATGGATATTAACAGCTGGGATGCCTTGTATTGGGCTTCTAGGCTTAGAGAGCTTTACTGGAACCGTGAAGGGTATTCCAAGCGCCTAAAATTGGCAAAGGCCTTTAAGCTTTTCTTCGGCTTGGAGTAGTTGCTTATGGAGCTTAAGGAGGCAGTCAAAGATTTTCTCAGCAACATTTTACACGAGTTTAGCTATCATCCTTTTATCGCGCCGTACTTAGGCGTCGATAAAGAAAATCCACCTAGGCATTACATTCATCAATATGAAATCGTATCGAGGCTTGCGCTTAGAAGACCAATTAGGGTTTTAATCGGGGACGAAATAGGTCTTGGAAAAACTATAACAGCACTAATGGTTTCAAAATATCTTGAAAGACTAAACACAGTTAAAAGAGTTCTCATAATTGTTCCAAGAGTGCTGGTTTGGCAGTGGCGCAAGGAATTAGTCAGAATGGGAGTCCCAGAATCCAGAATAAAACATATAGAACGTAGCACAATTGAATTCTTAAGGTTTCAAAACTTTCCTGAGGGCTTCTACATAGCCTCTATGGACTTGTTGAAAAGAGAGGAAAGAGTGAATGAGATAGTTCATGTGCCATGGGATTTAATTATAGTCGATGAAGTGCACAAGTTCGGATATAGAACCAAAAGGTTCTGGAAGCTTGGGAAGACCCTCATACAAAGAATGCATAATAGAAACGCTATCTTCCTTTCCGCAACACCGCATAGAGGAGACCCAAGAGATTACATAATGAGGCTACAGCTTTTAGATCCCTATTTGATAGAAGGGTGGAGAGCTCTTGACCGAAGAACATTTTACGAACTTACCCACGGATCAATACTTTTCAGAAGAACAAAAGAAGATGTAAACAGGATATATGAAAGGAAACAAATATTTCCAGATGCTAAATTTTACGCATGTGTTGTAAGTGCCAAAGAAAGCGAAGCCGAATTCGTTAAAAGGTTAGTAGGCTTCTTAAGAAGCAAACTTGTTGAGTTCGCTTATGAAAAGGGACTAATAAGCGAAAGGATTATCCCATTACTTACCGTGCTAATATTCAAAAGAGCCTCTTCAAGCCCATACGCGGCGTGGACAACTCTTCAGCGGTTATTGGAGAGAAGGGCTGCACCTGAGTTCACTGAGGAGCTGATAGATAATGTTGAGAGCTTCTTGGGCACAGAGTACTACGATATTGAATATCCAGAGGAAGATCCAGAACACGTGTTTAATGAGTTTCTGGATCGAACCTCGCCTCTACTAACAGAAAGGGATAGGCAAGAGATCATAGAACTCAGAGACCTAGCTAAGAAAATCATGGTAGAAGGCGATAGCAAGCTAATGGCCCTGCTATCTTTACTCGAAGATATAATGAAAGACGAACAATCTAAGGTAATAATCTTCACTGAATACAAAGATACGCTACACTACTTGGTTGAGAACATAAACAAGAAGCACCCAGAATGGTCTGGGAAAGTTTTGAGCTTAAGCTCGGATGAAACTAGAGACTCGAAGCTCTTTGAAAGAATTAGGAGAAAATTTGAAAGAGATCCTCAGGCGAGGATATTAATCTCAACTGACGTCATAGCTGAGGGAGTAAACCTTCAGGTAGCTCACATTCTAATCAACTATGAAATTCCGTGGAGTCTCATAAAACTCGAACAAAGGATCGGAAGGGTCTGGAGACTCGGGCAAAAGAAGGAAGTTGAAGCCTACACGTTGTTCATGAACAATGTCGCCGATTTCGCCGCACTAAACTCGATGTATAGAAAACTGATGAACCTTAAAAGAGCTGAGCTATATCCTCGCCCTGTTACGGGTCAAGAGGTTATGTTATATGCTGAGGCAGAAGATTTAGCTAAAATTCCTCCTGCGATCTCAGTTACGAAGACTGCAAAGAAAAAGAAGTTTAAGAAAGTTACAGAGGCTAAAGCGATTTTGACTTATTTGAGGGAAAACTCAGCTGGTCTAGAACGGCTTGTGGCCTCTATACTTGCGGCGAAGCAGGAAATCGAGAGGGAACTGGCCTCTAAAGGAGTTCTTTACAAGCCCAAATCAAAAGAGGAAATTGAAAAGTCTATGATGCTGCTCGGATTTAGAAATCCAGATCAACTGTTTGAGTCGTTCAAAAATTTAGTTAGGGCCTCATCTGAAATTTTAGGCTTCAAAGTGGTGGATGAAGGAGACTCTTTGAAGGTAACAATGGAATACGAGATGCCGAGAATCCTTAGCCAAATCGAAGATTTCTACGGCTTACTTCATCAGAAACATACTAAGCCAAGCATGAACGAGCTGATATCTTACGGAGAGGTTGAAGGAACCATAGCTTTGCTACCAGTTGAAGTTAGAGACAAAGCGAATGATAATCTTCTCTACAGGGAGCTTGTAGGCGTAAACTTGGAGAAAGGAATTATCATACGGGGAGCTGTACTTCTGAAGAAAGTATCTGAAGCGCTTCATAACTGTATAGGCGTAGCTGAAGGAAAACCAAACCACAAAGATATTCCAATTACGATACTTAGTGAAATAATTGGAAATTTGAGAAAATCTCTTGTTTTGCTGTTAGGACCTATTTCTAGGTATATGACAAGTCTTGAAAGCAGCAGACTTCGAGATAAGGACAATGTTTGGTTAAGGCCATCCAGACTTAACTTCAAATTTGGATCCTTAATCGGATATATAAGATTCGTTAAACGACCTCTTACAGTACCTGAAGAGATTCCAGAAAAGATAAGGCGGGAGTCTGAAAAGGAAGCAATGAGATTCGTTTTAGAAGTAGAGAGGCAAGAGGGAAGAATTCCCGAGGTTGTAGCCGAGTCTGAGCACTATGACATAAGAAGTGTGAATCCAGCCACAGGAGAAGTGCGACTTATAGAGGTGAAGGGACATAAAGGGAGCGAAGTGTACGGAGAGTTAACTGCTTCCGAGTTCAAACTTGCACAGGAAGAAGGTGATCGATACTGGCTCTACATAGTTTATCAGTTGGGTTCAGAAAACCCCAAGCTTCTAAGGTTTAGAAACCCAACGAAGACCATGAATTGGACAGTAATTGAAAAGATAGAAAAAAGAAGCCGCTATGTTTTCTGGCCTAAAACAGCTTAGAGGTCGCCACCGTGGTTGAAGTAAAAATCCTGAATGGTTCCAGAAGCATAGGCGGAAATTGTGTTAGGATTGAAGATAAAGACCGCGTTTTGATATTTGACCAAGGCATAAGGTTCGATCTTATGACGAAATATTACTCAAGCTTCATCATGCCTCAAAGCCTAACGGAACTGCGGGACATAGGAATAATCCCCAAACCGGAATGGTACGAAGATGTTGTCTCCGTATACATAACACATATGCACTTAGATCATTTAGGAGTGTTATCTAATATTCCAAAGGAATTAACGGTCTACTTGCCTAGCATTTCTATCTACAGCTATTTAGAGGAGAAATGGAGCATGTCGCCGACATGGACATCTCTGATTCCAAGAAAGTATTATGTCGAGATTGAAGAGCTAAATCCTCTTGAAGCTGATAAGAACAACGTTATAGCGGTGCCTGTTTCCCATAGTGCCTATCCCTCATTTGCACTACTTTATTTTGGAACTGATGAAAACATCCTGTACACAGGAGATTTCAGGACGGAATCATTCCTTGATAAAGACGAGTTCTTCAAACTCAACAAAGCACAGGACTTGATGAGCTATTTAGAAAATAATCGCGACATCAAGGTTGATACCTTAATAATTGAAGGAACAAATTTTGGGACTACCAGGCTGCCCATAAGTCCTAGTGAGGCAATGAGCATAGCCGAAAGATTGACTTCAACTAGTAAGTCAATCATCGTAACTACACACAGCCTAGACTTAGAATACATTTTAGCATTTCTAAAAATAGCCGCTAAATATGGCTTAAACTGCTACATCGCAACAACTCAAATAACTAAACTTTTAGAAACTGTTCCAGAATTGCCTATATCCCCTGCAATAATCGAAGAGCATGTTACCTATCCTTCACATTACTTTGAAAAAGTATCTATCGACCAAGTTGAACCAAAAGCTTTAATCTTTGTATCTTACCGAGGGGTCGTGGATTTTCTGAAAGATATTTCCTCGATTCAGCCAAATTTATCGGATTTTGCAGCCATAATCTCGGAGCCTGAGCCCCAAGTAGAAGAAGCATATGAATATGGAGTAATTGCCAATTGGTTTTTAAAAATGGGCATACAATCCTACAGGATACGAGTTTCGGGGCACTATTATCCCTACCAATTGAGAAAGATACTCGAAAATATTCGCCCAACTAGAATATTGCCCATACATACATTATATCCAGAGCGCCTAAAAAGCTATCTAGGCTAAACCATCTTCGCTTTCTCGCACCGGGAAATAATTTTTATGCAGATGCATATATGTGATATAGGGTTCCGAATGGCTAAATGCCCAAAATGCCAAACTGAAGTAAAAGAACCAGTAAAAACATGGAAGTATGGCGTTTTTAGGGTCAAGATGTATAAATGCAAATGTAGCGACCAATTTCGGGAATACTTTAAAGGAAACAAGCTGAGTTTCATTTTAAGTGCCCACAATGGCGGATTAGGACCAAGAATAAAACCTAAACGGACCCGAGTTTCTTCGAAAAAATCGGCAAAGGCATAAACTTCAGAGTGACTTTCGGTTAAACACCACTAACAGAACACTTAACTTTTTTCCACATCAATTGATCTCATCACGCCTCTTAATACCTGTTAAGTGAAAAACTTATTGCTGCGTTTCTTATTTAAAAGGAAGATAAAAACACTATTCAAAGGTGATAGTGAAAGCGATTGAAAAGAACAGCTTTTGTTGGATTCATGCTAACATTGCTTTTTTCAAGCGTACTATTAGGCAGATATGAAATTATCAGCGTAGCAGATGAGAATAGTGAAGTAAATCCAATTTTAATAGTTTTTCCTAAACCAGAACCATATGTGGGCGAATGGTATGATTTGTCTTGGTCTCCTAAAGGTGATAAAATCGCTTTGGTCGCTGATGGTAACCTATTAGTTATGAATGCAGATGGAACCGAGATACAAGAAATCGCACATCAACCAACACCACAGACCGAATGGAGATCGCCTTCATGGTCTCCTGATGGAACGAAAATTTTTGCCAGTACTACCGAATTTGAAGGCATTAATTATGAAAGCGTTTCATACATATATGTGATGAATATTATTGATGGATCAAATAAAATCAGAATAGCAAGGGATGCAAGAATGCCTTCTTTATCATCTGACGGATCTAAAATCGCTTTTACTAAAGGGTGGTTAGGTGGACTGTGGATTATTGATGTTGATGGCTCTAATCCCCGTATGATACTTTCTTCAAATGATTCTATATTCGAAGGGCGAAAAGCAAATTTTGACTACATAGATTGGGCTCCAGATGGTTCTAAAATTGTAACATGCACAGAGGAATTTTGGACAAATGGCAGCTCAATAAATAGCATATGGATTGTGAACGCTGATGGAAGCAATCCAACAAGAGTTTTTTCAGGTAGATGGGGTGGTTTAGCATATAAGAGCGTTCAATGGTCTCCAGACGGAACAAAAATTATTTTCAGCTTAGGAGTTGAGGAAGAATTTGGCACATGGATAATGGATGCGGATGGTAGTAACAAAACATTGCTGATCAAGGATGGTAGCCATGCAACATGGTCTCCAGACGGAAAGAAAATTGCCTATTACGGAGGTATTGGTATTTACGTGCTTGATTTGCAAAAACCATATGTTCTTCCTCCAGATACTGATCGAGACGGGTTGCCCGACGGATGGGAGTATGGATTAGGCTTAGACCTTTTTAATGCATCAGACGCTTACGAAGATTCGTTTGACGAAGATGGTCTGACAAACATAGAGGAATATATGTACAAAACAAGTATCACAAACGTGGACACCGATGACGATGGATTAAGTGATGGGCTTGAAGTTCACGTCTTTGTAACTGATCCGACAAAAAAGGATACTGATGGAGATGGAATTAGTGATGGTTTAGAAGCTGCGGCTTCAGGGTTTAATGCTAATGTTACGGTTCTTCCCAGAAATTGGATAAAAGTGCAATTGGCGTGGTCAAACTATGTAATGGATATTGCAACAAATTCATCCATGGTGGGGGTAATGTTCAATTCTACAAATAAGCAACTAACTGTAAATGTTGCTGGAAAAGATGGCACGGTAGGTATCTGCAACTTAACTGTGCCAAAATCATTTGTATCATCGAGCGAGGACATAAGAATCTACTTGGACAATCAACCTATGCAATTCTCCCTAACCGAAGATTCTCATCATTACTATATAAGTGTAGAATATGTGCATAGCACCCACATCCTATTAGCAAGCTTTGCGCAGCCGCATGAAAGGTCTTGGAATAACACTTTTTACATAATAATAGGATCCGTCTTAACTGCCATCTTCCTCACAGTGACGATAATGATGTATAAAAGAAGAAAAATCAAGAAGTATTTCATATAAATAATATGAACAGCCCTCAAATTTAACTACAAAATTCTGTAAATTTTAAGCAAGTAGGAAAGCAAGAATCAAATAAAACTTGGATTGGCGGAATAGACAAAATTCTCGGCGGGGATGCTTGAACTCTCCGCTTCCCTCGGGTTATCACTCCCACAATTCAATCCTTCTCAGGCAGACAGAAAAATGCGTCTTTGTGCGTGAAAGTTTTTAATTTCAAATTCCTATTCTGTTATGTGTAAAAATGCTCATACTATGGATTACATTGTTCAGTCTTCTAGGTAGTGTTGGAGCTATTATTACGGCCGCTGCCTTTCTTTTACTTCAGGAAAAAATACAGAAGGTCCTTATTCCTTGCTTAATTTCTTATGCTACTGGAACCCTGCTTGCCGCGGCTTTGTTAGGGTTGATACCACACGCCTTAAAATATACTTCTCCACTTCCGATTTCATCAACCATTTTAATAGGAATTATTCTTTTTTTCCTTCTTGAGAAACTGGTGATTTGGCGTCACTGCCACGATACGAAGTGCCCGGTGCATGGAGCCGCAGGACCCATGATTCTTATTGGAAACGCAGTACATAACGCTACAGATGGTATTGTTATCGCTGCAAGTTTCTTATCTTCCATACCTATTGGTATAGCTGCGGGTATTTCGATAATTGCGCATGAAATTCCTCAAGAAGTAGGCGATTTCGCAATACTCCTTTATGGTGGCTATTCAAAAGGAAAAGCTCTGTCATTAAATATCCTATCTAGTTTAAGCACCATACCAGCAGCAATTTTAGCTTATTATGCTTTAGAGACTGTTCATGCTGCTGTTCCTTATGTTATGGCGATTTCAGCTGCAAGTTTTCTTTATGTTGCCTTAACAGATCTATACCCAGAACTGCATCGTAAGGTAGGATTATTGTATGCTATCCGACAATTTCTTATGATGTTGGTCGGAGTCGGAACGATTATCGTGTTCCTTCAATTTCACCTATAAGTAATCAAGTAGATAGGTGGAGAGAAAGATATGGAAACAGCAATAAAGGCGGTCAATCTCACGAAGTATTAACGGTTTTTTGAAATAAAAATTGGTCAAGAAGAAATGACAGAAAAAGAAACTAAGGTTGCTATTGAACTTTCGCGGAGAGTTTTGAAAGAGGCCTATGATAGAGCCTTAAGCTTAGACAGAGTAGTTGAAGATTATACGCGCAAGCTGGGAATAATGTTCACACAAAGGGGCTATCTTGAACCTATAGAGGTGTTTTACTTCATTTGTTGGAAGTCGCAGCAGGAGCGCAAATACCCAATATGTGGTTATTTGAATTGATTAATAATAGAGAAAGCGTTAAAGAAATCACTCAAGAAGCCCTAAAATTAGCTGCAGAGGATAAAGTCAAAGAAGCTATTGAAAAACTTATAATGCTCCCTAGAGGAGTTGGGGTGAGAGTGGCATCAGCCATACTAACCTTTTATGATCCAGATAAATTTGGTGTCATAGACAGGTTCGCGTGGAAAGCTCTCTATGGAATGGATAAGGACGACTTCGCCCTAGAAGATTACGTTAAGTATCTGACGGAGATTAGAAAAATGGCTGCAAAATACCACACGAGAACAAGAGAAGTTGACTTGGCTCTTTGGGAATTAGGAAGAGAAGCTGAATAATAATTATGTTCTGCTAGTTTCTTTTAAATATCATTTATCGAAAAGGCTACTTAAAAATTGACGAAATAAGCCGAGAACTAGGAGTTCCAAAAAGTCTAGTCGAACAGATTATACAAGGATTGATAAACAAAGAGTACTTGAAAGATTGTCACTTCATTAGAAGAAGCTTATTGCAGCTTCTGTCTACTGAGGTCTAAATGGC
>CAYOFB010000008.1:0-15594 GCA_964403145.1 uncultured Candidatus Bathyarchaeia archaeon | reverse complement strand
AACCTGTTTGTGGAGAAGACGCTTGCATCGAACTTTAAAGAGGCAAAGGAAATTTACGAGCTGGCTCGCAGGTTTGGCGGCGTTAACATGGTTGGTTATATGAGACGTTTCTCCGTTTCGTTCATGAAGGCGAAAAATTTGCTGGACCAAGGTGTTATAGGCGACCCGATCTCCTTTAAGGCTTATGCCTATTCATCCGACTTTTTCGGAGTAAAAGGAAACTCGAAGAGCCATACGCCGCAAGTTGGCGTAGTTAGAGATTTGGGCTGCCACGCGATCGACTTGGCTTTATGGTTCTTCGGAGATTTTAGAGTTGAAGATGCAAAAATTGAGTCGATTATAAACGATAGCTCCGCGGATTCAGCCTATTTCAAGGTTAGAGGATCCAACGATTTAGTTGGAAAATTTGATGTTTCATGGTGTGTTGATGGCTACCGCATACCTGAAGTAGGTTTTATTATTGAGGGTTCTGAAGGCACTTTAAGCGTGAATGACGACGAATTGACATTAAATTTGAAGAATGGAAAAAAGCGAAAGTGGTTTAGGCATGATCTAGGCGACCAAGTTGGATTTTGGCTTGGAAGCCCCGAGTATTATCGTGAAGATGAATCTTTCGTTAAGGCGGTTACTTCCGGGAAAACAGTTGAGCCTTGTTTCGAAACGGCCGCCAAGGTTGACTGCATAATTGACGAAGTTTTGGCCAGGGCTGGTTGAGTTGAATATTCAAGATAAAGCTCTACTTGTCGGCGACAACCCGTTCCACGGCATAAGCCATCTTTCGCAGGAAAGAAGCCGAGTTAGGGGAGACACCCCAACGAACCCTAAGTACGCGGCTAGGCTGATAGAGCTTTCTGTCAAGAACGGTGCTAATGGTTTCATGTTCTCGGTTAACGAGAAAACCCTCGCAATTTTGAATATTCTACGAAATAATGGCGAAAACGACAGCTTAAGATTATATGCTATTGTTCCTTACGCTTATGAATATGTGAGGCTGGCATGCGCGGCTGGAGGGGTTCCGGGCCTAGCCAAAAAACTGATTAAAGAAATAATTTTCTCTGGAAATCTCCGCGCCGCAGCTTCAGGTCTAAACGGAATTTTAAGATCGGATCTAAACTCGCTCATCAAAACCTATTTGCTTTATGAAGTTTCGAGGGTTAAGCGTTCAGCTGGCAGAGAAGCCAAGCTTGAATCAGTTCTATTGCATCAGCTGATAACCGATTTATGCCTCGGTTTAGGCCTAGATCATATCATTAAATTTTACATCAAATTCATGCTGAAAGCTGGGATAACTCCAGGCTTTAACACGGGCAACTTCGCCTTGCTCGTTGAAAAATTCAAAGAATGGGACATAAGCCTAGATGATGTCGTTATAGCCACGCCATTCAATAAAGTTGGCTTCCAAATGATTCCTTCAAAGAAGGAATGTGAAAAGGCTCTTGCTCAACTGCCCAAACCTAACGTTTTGGCAATAAGCATATTGGCGGCTGGATACCTAAAACCTCCGGAAGCCATAAGCTATATTGCGCAATTACCAAACATAAAAGGAGTAGCAGTGGGAGTTTCAAAAGAAAAGCACGCTAATGAAACCTTCAAACTGCTCAGAGAGAAACTTGATATTAAATATGCTCCTTGCTAAAGTTGCTAGTTTTTAACCTTAATGGTGCAATATATGGCTGATTATGTAATTAGAAATTTTGTCGAAGGAGATGAGGAAAGAATTGTTAAACTTTTTAACGAAGCCTATGGAAGTTTTAGCGGTTATGTTCCACGAACAGTTGAGTATTGGCGTTGGTGCTGCTTAAAGAGACCCGACGTTAAGAAAGATGGAATATTTCTCCTTTTCAATAAGGAAACTGGAGATTTGGAGGGTTACGCCGTCGTCGGCTTGTCCGGTAACATCTGGGAGTTATGCATCAAACCTAACCGTGAAGACGCCGCCTTAATCCTGCTTGAAAAGGCGATCAACTATTTGGAGGAGATGGGCATCTCAGCTGTGAACGTGAATGTTCCTAAAGGCGACAGAGCACTAAACGAAGCTTGTAGAAAAATGGGGTTCGCTAGAGTTGATGTTCACAAATTATTTTTAGGCGTCTTAAGCTTTAAAAAGCTGATTTCAATGCTTGCTTCTGACAAGAAGAAGACTCTCTCAAAAAATTTCAAAGAGAGAATCTGTTTAAAAATTGAAGACGCTCCTTTCTGGATTGAAAAGGCTATTTCAGTCAGCATTGACTGTGAAAGAATAGAAGTTTCCGAGGGATCAACAGATTCTCCATCCATCCTAGTCAAAACCGATGTAAAGACTCTTTTAGCTATTCTAATAGGAGTTTTAAGTCCCTGGCGGGCTTTTTTAAGCTTAAAGGTAAGGGTTAAACCATTTTGGAAAATTCCCGTTTTAAATCGATTTCTCTCTTTATTGCGTATGAATGATTCCTGGTTTTGGCCGTTAGGAGATTTTGGCTGAGGAAAACTCTATGAACAATGAATTTTTCTGCCGTGAATTTCGTCAAGACGACAAGGAAGACGTTAAGAAGCTTGTTGAATCCATCTTCAGCGTTTTCCTAGAAGGAAAGTTTTGGAATTGGAAATATGGGGAGAACCCCTACTTTGATTCTAGGCTCGTAGCAGTAGCTGAAGTGAACGGTGAGATTGTCGGATGTAACCATTGGCTCTTAAGAGAATTGAAGTATTCAGATTCCGTTGTGGATAAGGCTGTTTTGGCGGCAGACGTAGCCGTTAGACCCGACTACAGAGGAAGAGGAATCGGCAGCCAACTATTGCAGTTTCTAAGATTATCCTATATTGTAAAAAGGAGGGAAGCAGCATTAATCTACATGTTTGCGGATCCAGAACTAGCCAAGAAGTTTCATACACCAACCGCTGGATACATCTTGGCACGTGATGGAACAGCACAGTATACAAAGGTTTTGAACTGGAGGAAAGTTAAGCGAAACGTGGAGCAGTTGAATGAGGAGATAAGGTCCGGAAAGTTCGGGAAGAACCTTCCTAAGAGTGATTTAAAAGTTCTTTTCAAGATTTCTGCAGCGCCACCGCTTTGCATTTACATTAAAAAAGACGGTTTAGTTGTGGATGATAGCAGAGATTTAAGTGATGATGCAGATATTATGGTTTCAGGGGACTTCTCCGTTTTTAATAGGATTAAGATGTCTAAGAGGAGAAAATGGAGTTTTTTAAAGGCCTTATTAACAGGAAAATTGAAGATTAAGGTGAAGCTAACTAAACTTTTCAGTTTTTTTGATACTTTATGGATCTTGGAGAAAGTTTTCAGCGAGAAAATGACTTAAAGGATGAGTCTAGCATGACTGTTGTTTTTTGGAACAGAAAAATCCAGCAAGCTTCAGTTGAAGATTTAAGGAAAATCCAGCTTAAACTCCTAAAATGGCAAGTTAAAAGAGTTTACGAAAAGAGCGTTTTCTATCATAGAAAGTTTAAAGAGGCGGAAATAAAGCCGTCACAAATTAGCAGTCTGGAAGACATAGCGAAGCTTCCCTACACTTCGAGAGAAGAACTAGAAGCCAACTTCCACGACATTTTAGCTGTTCCAACATCGGATATTGCAACAATTCGTATGACAAGTGGCACTACGGGGCACCCACTTAGGATAGCCCATACTAAAAGGGATATCGAAATGATAGCTGAGGCATCCGCAAGAAAACTCACTTATCACGGCGTCACGAAAGATGATGTTGTGCAGATTACCGCCGCTTATGGTTTGTGGCAGGGCGCATGGTCAGTGCATTGGGGCGCCGAGAAAATCGGTGCATGCATAATCCCAACTGGTCCAGGCGATACAGAAAGGCAAATCCTCATGATTAAACAGCTGGGCACAACCGTTCTTTATGGAGTTACAAATTATCATTTCAGAATCCTTGAAGTAGCTAAAGCTCTAGGTGAAGACTTGAGGAATTACAGCTTAAGAATGGGCATTTGCGTTGCCGAGAAACCTAGCAAAGAACAGATTCGTATGCTCAAGAAGGGCTTCGGCTATGAGAAGGTCGTCATCGACTACGGTGCAACAGAGTTTCCAGGATTCTCCGTTCAATGCGAGGAGGAAAAAGATTTTCATCACATTTGGGCAGACTTCTACCTCATTGAGGTTGTAGATCCCGAAACGCATGAGCCCCTTGGAGAAGGAGAACGAGGTGAACTTGTAATTACAAGCTTGCAGAGAGAAGCCTTTCCGTTAATAAGGTATCTTTCACGGGACATAACAGAGTATGCTGGTTTCGAAAAGTGTTCTTGCGGAATGAGTCATCCAAAAGTTGGAGTAAACATTGATAGGGAAGATTTTATGGCTAAAATCCGAGGAGTAGCCATCTTTCCTGGACACGTGGAAGCTATTCTAAGCCAATATTCGGAGCTTACGGGAAGATGTCAAGTAATAGTAGATAAACGCACGCCAAGACAGGAAGTTACGTTAAAGGTTGAGACAAGCCGAACTCTATCTAGGGAAGAGCAGAAATCCATCAGAGAGAAAATAATTGAAGAAGTTAGGAACCGTGTAGGTGTAACTTTTAACGAGGTTATTTTCGTTCCGAACGGAACCTTTGGAGGAAAATTCAGGAAAACGGTCGTAATAGCATAATTTTGCTTTGCTGAGGCAAAATTTATGATTGTCTGTTTTTCAGCATCCCACAAGAAAGCGAGCTTGCCCCTACTTGAATCGTTAAACATTCAAGACGAAGAAGGTTTCATGAAAAAGCTTTGCTCTGAAGGTCTAACTCAGGAATGCGTACTCCTCCAAACTTGCCATCGAGTCGAAATCTACTGTGTTATGCGGGATTCGGATAAAGATTACGCTGTGAAAGAAATTTTGAAGTTCTGGAGCGTTAAGACGGCAACAAGTCTGGATATATTAAAGAAGACAGTCGAAATTTACTATGGCGAAGAAGCCCTAACCCACCTTTTCTTTCTGGCTTCAGGGCTCGAATCCATGGTTCTAGGCGAGGATCAGATTCTAGGTCAAGTGCGATCAGCATATGTAAAGGCGAAAAAGCTTGGATCGGTTGACTTGATTCTCGAAAAAGCTTTCATGAAAGCCGTCAACGTTGGAAGGCGTGTAAGAACCGAAACAGCCATCAATGAAAAACCGGTTTCTATAAGCTCCATTGCAGTTGACCTCGCCGAGAAAGACCTTAAAGATTTTAAGAATGCTAAAACTCTGGTAATAGGTGCGGGTGAAACCGGCTCGATCATTGCTCAAAACCTTAAGAAGAAAGGCGTAAAGAACATTTTTATCGCCAACAGGACCTTCAAGAGAGGTTTAGAGCTAGCCTCAAAAGTTGGGGGTAAAGCCGTAAAGTTTGAAGAAATATTGCATGTACTCCCCAATATGGATTTGATTTTCGCCGCAATTTCAGTTAGTAAGCCAATTTTCAAAGCCGAACAAATAAGAAAGACACTTTCTAAAAACGGATTTACGAAAACGTTATATATTGTTGACGTTTCGCAGCCTAGAGCTTTTGACGAAGAAGTTGGCATGCTTAAAGGCGTTACTCTTAAGAACATTGATGATTTAAAGGCCATTGTAGAGGAAAATTTGAGCAGCCGACAGATTGAGGCTGAAAAAGCGAAAAAAATTGTTTTTGAAGAGCTAGAAAGATTTGAACATCAACTCGCAAAGCTTTTCGCCGAACCCCTAATTTCGGAAATTTGTAGAAAAATTGAGGCGGTTAGGAAAAGAGAACTTGAAAGAGCCATTCGAAAAATAGGCGAGGTTGACGAGAGAAAACTTATGATTATGGATAGGTTTTCAAGAGAACTTGTTGAAAGAATCCTTCAAGGACCTATTGAACAGCTCCGGGAAGCCGCCCTAAAAAATAACGGCTCATTGCTTTCGGCTGCTAAAGAACTCTTCGGAATAAAAAAGGAAGAAGGAAAAAATGTCTAGGTCCAAAGAACTTTTTGAAAAAGCAAAAAGGTTTATCCCGGGCGGAGTGAACAGTCCGGTAAGAGCCTTTAGTCCATATCCATTTTTCACCAAGTACGCGAAGGGTTCACGGATCGTTGATGTTGATGGCAAGGAATACATAGACTATTGTATGGGTTACGGCCCACTTATTCTTGGACACTCTCCCGAGCCCGTTGTCGAGGCCGTTAAGGAACAGCTCGAAAAGGGAACCTTATATGGAACTCCAACCGAGCAGGAAGCGGAACTAGCCGAACTCATCTGCGAAGTTATGCCCTGCGCCGAAATGGTTAGGCTTGTCAACACAGGAACCGAAGCCACCATGAGCGCCATCAGAGTTGCTAGAGCTTTCACTGGAAAAAAGAAGATTGTGAAGTTTGAAGGATGCTACCATGGAGCGCATGATTACGTCCTTGTTAAGGCTGGTTCAGGAGCAACAACCTTCGGTATTCCAAACTCGCTCGGCGTTCCCGAAGAAACAACACAGAACACAATAGTTTTGCCATATAACGACTTCGAAAGCTTCGAAGAAACCATTGAACGCGAAGGAGACAACATTGCAGCCGTCATAATTGAACCTGTTATTGGAAATGCGGGCGTAATTCTCCCTAAAAAGGGATACTTACAGATGATTAGAAAATTGACAAGAGATAAGGGTATAGTGCTAATTTTTGATGAGGTCATCACTGGTTTCCGCCTAGCCTTAGGAGGCGCACAAGAATATTATAAAGTAATACCCGACATGGCTACGCTTGGAAAGGTTATGGGCGGCGGATTCCCCATAGCCGCCTTCGCAGGCAAAAAAGAGATCATGGAAATGGTTGCACCCTCAGGCAAAGTTTATCAAGCCGGAACCTTCAGCGGCAACCCAATAAGCGTTATAGCCGGACTAGCAACCCTTAAGACAATTCAAAGGTTAGGAGAAAACTTCTATCATAAGCTAGATTACAAAAGGAAAAAGATTTGTAACGCAGTCCGCGAAATCGCAGAAGATAGCAATTTTCCAATACAGATAAACGATATAGCCTCCATGTTCCAAATTTTCTTTTCTAAAGATGAAGTGTACGATTATGAAACAGCTAAAAAGGCGAATAAAGAAATGTTCATGGCCTATCAAAGAAGGCTGCTGGAAAATGGAGTTTTTATTCCTCCATCACAATTTGAAACGTGCTTTATTTCAAACGAACATACTGATGAGGACATTAGGAGAACAGTTGAGGCAATCGAAGATTCATTAAAATACGCATTAAAGCAGTACTGATGAAAATGTTATCAGTTGTGATTCCAGCATTAAATAGCGCATCAACAATTTCCTATACTCTCAAATCAATCTTCTCTAATAATTTTCCAAAGGAATTATTCGAAGTAATAGTAGTTGATAATGGAAGCTCAGATGAAACCGTTGAAATCGCAAGGAAATATCCAGTAAAAATTTTCTACTGCCCAAAGAGAGGGATAGGCCCTCCTAGAAATCTCGGAATTAGAAAAGCCAAAGGAGAAATAATCTGTCTCACCGACTCAGATTGCATAGTAGAAAAAAACTGGTTAGCGAAAATCTATACTTTCTTTAAGGAAAATCCTGAAGCAGACGGTGTCGGCGGCCCAGTTTTTCCATACCCACACTATCAAACCAAAATTCAAAAACTAACAGGAGAACTCTTCGTCGAAGATCAAGGTTATCCTAAAAAGCTCAAAGAAGTCGAGTTCGGCTCAACTAAAGGAATAATTTTCGGCTCCAATTCTGCATATAAAAAAGAAACGTTAATTACTGCCGGCGGATATTCTGAGCCAGAAGGCTCAAATCTAGAGCTTGCATGGAGACTGGTCTTAAAAGGACGAAAATTGTTTTTCAGTCCCCATATAAAGGTTTACCACATCTTTCCAACCGATATACCATCTATTTTTAAGCAACAATTCAGATGGGGATTTCAGTCAACATATATGAAACGGATATATCGAATTGACAAGGGGATAGCGGAACTTATCTACATTTTATACTTTCCATTTAGGCGATTACTATCTTTATTCTATCCGAAAGACTTGGAAAAGAAGTTATTACACTTTATCCAGTTGACGAGTTATAATCTTGGAAGGATTTATGGATTTAGTAGGTGAATAATGTATAATGTCCGAAAAGAAATTTAGACGGCTCATGAAAATATTGACCGGATGCGAACTTCTTCCAAAAGAGGCAAAGTATCTTTCCGGTCAATTTGTAGGCAGATTGGCCACTTCGGTGAAAAACAAACCGCATGTAACTCCTGTTCGTTTCGGATTTAAATACGGAAAAATATTCATCGACATCGCTAAAGATTATAAAAAATGAGAAATATCATGAAAAACAATAAAGTTGCCTTCGTTATTGACGACTATCTTGAAAAAGACGGCATTAAACATGCGCGCGGATTACTTATAGAGGAAGAAGCGGAGATACATGAAAACGATGAAATTTACCAATTTGGCAGACGTTTAATTTATGAAAAATATAGGTCGGAGCTGGGCTTTAAAAGAGGTTTTAGTGAAAACAGAGTGATAATTGTGATAAAGCCCAAAAAAGTTTTGAGTTGGGGGCTTTAAGCCGTTTTGAGCACTAGAACAGATTCAGAAACTCGTGGAACAATATCAGAGATAATTGATTTCCATGCTAAAGAAGCACATAGAAACGCGCCATTACAAGGATGTGAACCATCAATTGAACGTCAGAAAATTCTTTCTAGGCACGTTAAATCCGGTGCCTTTCTTCTTGATGTAGGATGCTGGGATGGTTCCTTTAGCCAGTTTTTAGACGAAGTTAAATACGTTGGAATAGACATAAACCGTCAAGCTCTTGAACTGGCTAAACAAAAAGGGCTCGATGTAATAATGGCTTCATGCGATCATTTACCCTTCAAAGATGAAACTTTTGATGCATGCTCAATGATAGAAGTTATAGAGCATCTATACTCTCCCGAGAAGACATTAAGAGAAGTTTATAGAATTCTAAAAGACAATGGAAAATTTCTTTTAGCTACGCCAAATTTTGTTAATTTCATCGACAGAATCAACATGTTATTTGGTAAACATCCAATTGCTGGAACCGAACATCAGCATATAAGATTCTTCACTTGGAAGACATTAAACGCTTTACTGGAAAAATGCGGCTTCAAACTTGAAAAAAGAGAAGCATGGTTTATACCATTTCCGACAAGAACAATAACAAGAAAATTTCCGCGATGGAGAAAACTTATGAGAATAATGGCAAAGGTGCTTCCAAACCTTGATGAAGGACTTCTCGGAAAATGGCGGAAAATTAGTTAATCCGTAAATATCCAAAGCAGTAATGCTTTGAAGACTGTTTTCTTCGAGTCAAATCGTATGAAGGATAAACTAAAATGATGTCTAGACTAAGTGAGAAGTTTAGCGACATTCTACTATATTTAGGTAAAAGTTTTCTGTTGAAGCATGTCCAATTGAAGCCGATTTGGGCGAATGTTAGGGTCACAGAGAACTGCAATAGCAGATGCATAACATGCTATGCTTGGAAAAATAATTCTAAAAACGAGTTAACCACTGAAGAGATGAAAGATGCTTTACATCAGTTGTGGGATGTTGGTGTCAGAAATCTAATTTTTGTTGGTGGAGAACCACTCTTAAGACCTGATATTGGAGAACTAATCAAAGAGGCTAGCTCAGTAGGTTTTGAAAACATAATCGTTGTTACTAATGGGCTTCTATTAGAAAGGAAAGCCGAAGAACTCGTGCATAGTGGAGTTACGCATGTAACAGTTTCTATTGACGGATTTAAATCTACAAACGATGAAATCCGCGGGATTCCGGGAAGCTATGAGACGTCAATTAAGGGAATAAAGGCCGTACAAAAAGCAATAAAGAGAACTGGCCGAGACGTCGCAGTCACCATTTTAACAACCATACTGCTTGAAAAGAACTTTCGCGACATACCGAAACTAATTGAAGTTGCAAGACATCTAGGCGTATATTGGTCCTTTAACCTTCTGGATCCAAACCTCGATATTTTTAAGGGAATTCCCTTCTCCGAACTCTTAGTTAAGGACGAAAAAATTGTTGATGAGACAATAGATTACATTAAACGTGTTCATAAAAGGTTCCCTAGGCTAATATACACATGTAATCATATGCTGGAGTATGCAAGAAGTTATTTGAAAGGTAAGAAACGCTACAATTTTCATTGTGTCCACGGCTTTAAGATGATATATCTGGGGGCGCATGGAGAGGTTTACCCGGGATGCTGGATAATGGAGCCTCTAGGAAACATTAGGAGAAATAAGCTAAGTGATCTGGTTGGCTCAAAGAGACATAAAGAAATCGCCCAGAAAATGTACATGATGAAATGTCCAGGATGCACCAATAGATATGAAGTTAACGTAAGCATAAAGCATCTTTTATCTCACTCGCTTTTTTGCCAGAGAAAGTAAAGTGATAAATTTTGGAAAAGGTAAGACTCGGAGTTATAGGATGCGGTGTTGTAGCCGTACGTGATATACTGCCTAATCTTACACAACCTCAATTCGCTGAAAAAGTTGAACTTGTAGCAGTTTGCGATGTCGTTAAGCAGCGTGCAGAGAAAGTGAAACAAATGTTCAATGCAAAAGAAGCCTATAGCGACTATAGGGAAATGCTTGAAAAAGCCGACATAAACGCAGTGGCGATTCTTACCCCAATAAACACTCACTATTCAATAGCAATGGACGCTGCTCGCGCAGACAAGCACATTTACGTTCAGAAAAGCATGACAACATCACTTAAAGAAGCAAACGAGCTACTTTCAACAGTTGAGAAAAGAGGCTTAAAACTAGTTGCTTCTCCCGGCCAAATGCACAACCCAAGTCTCAGAATGACGAAGAAACTGCTAGATGAAGGCTTAATAGGTAAACCTCTCTGGGGTTATATCATTACAAGCAGCAGCGGGCATCTCTACGAGCCTACCGACCCCTCATGGTATTACAAGCCCGGCGGTGGGCCGCTTTACTCCTTCCTAGTATATTATGTTACAACCTTCTGCTGGATGCTTGGATCAGTTAAGAAAGTAACAGCGTTTTCAGGAATAGCCATTCCCACTAGATGGTGGAAGCAGAAGCAAATAGAAAGCCAAATGGATGACTCTACAATAATGGTTATGGACTTTGGAAATTCGATATTTGTGAGTGCAATCTCCAATTTCTGTGGCAAGGGAGTTATTAGTGAAAGCGCGATTTATGGAACAAAAGGGGTCATTAAACTTCCGCTCGCAGTTTTCCGCTCAACTCAATATTCAACATCTCAAGTAATCCTTTACAATCTTCTCCGCATAATAAAGAGTAAAATGCGATCTTTTAGAGGAAAAAAGAATGAATGGATAGAGTGGACGCCGCCGCTGTTTAAGGCACCTTTCTCCCTTGCGGCCCTTTCTGGTGCGAATATAATTGCAGACATCCTCGAATTTATAGACTGCATAATTAATGATAAGGAGCCAGTAATTGCTAGTGGAAAACGCGCTAGACATGTGATAGAAGTCCTTGAGAAGGCTTACATGTCTGCGAAGACGGGTAAGGCACAAGTTATAGAAACGACCTTTGGTTGAGGTTTTATGAAGATTGGAGTCATAGGGTGCGGTCGAATAGCTGATGCCCATATAATGATCTATCAACATATTAAAGATGTTAAAGTAGTTGCAGTTGCAGACATCAACCTCAAAAACGCAAAGAAAATTGCGGCTAAATACAAAATTGAAAAGACGCTTAAAGACTACAGGGATCTTCTTGAAATCGAAGACCTAGACTTTGTAGACATATGCACCCCTCCCTCCACCCATGCCGAAATAGCTTGTGAAGCCTCCAATTACGGGCACAACATACTTCTAGAAAAACCAATGGCTCTATCAACCAAAGAATGCAAAGAAATCATACACGCAGCGGAAAAGAAACACGTTAGCCTATGTGTTTGTCACAACCAACTTTTTTTCCCAGCCATAATGAAGGCAAAATCACTCATAGATTCTGGATACTATGATATAGTATCATTTAGGACATCTATAAGAGAGAACCCGAATATGTTCAACGTCCCAGAATGGAATGTAACCGAAAAGGAGAAAGGCCTAATATGGGAGGTAGGTTACCATCCAGCCTACCTTCATCTAAATTTTCTGAACGGAATCAAAGAAGTATATGCTGTTGGAAGCAAAGTCAAGTATCCCGTTTTTGACGAATTCGCAGTTATTCTTCGTACTTCCGGCAAAGCATTTGGTATAATAGAAATATCCTGGCTATCCAAGGGAACGGAGAAAATTTACGAAATAAACTGTTCCAATGGCAAACGAGCATTTATGATTGCACCACCCCCCTACGCCAACCAAGGATATGACATTCTATTTGAAAAAACCGGAATTGCAGAAAGTGACTTATATTCTGAAATCAAGAAAATACTTGGTCATTTCATGAAAAGAAAGACACCCTTTGGCTATTTTATCGGACATTTCAACCTAATTAACAGGTACATTCAAAGTTTAAAGAAAGACTTTGAGCCTCCTGTCAAACCAGAAGACGCCATGAACACTGTAAGACTTCTTGAATGCATCGAAAACTCACTAAAAACTCGAAAAATTATTAGAATGGAAAAATAGGCTTGAAAATGAAACTTGAATTAAGAAAGAAACCGTATCATGTTATTCTGTATCTTGGTATACCTAAACTGCTCAGATTTGTTTCCATTAGCCCGCGAACCGTAGAATTCAGAGTGACAGAAAACTGCAATTCTAGTTACGTTATTTATACGGAAATTTTACAGACAAGGAGTTAATAGATAGAGTGTGCAGATATAAAGTATGAAAGGAGATTAGAATGCGTTTAACAACTAGAATTAAAAAATCAAACCAGATGATTAGACTTGTTAGACCCCGGGAACTAACGGTTAACGATTTAATCTATCCCATTTTTGTTAGGGAAGACAAGAAAAAGTTCGAAATTCCCTCTATGAAAGGTCAGAGATATTATTCTTTAGAGAATTGTGTTGAAATTTGCCGTGAAGTTGTTGAACTTGGAATACCTGCAGTAATGGTTTTTGGAATAGTTAAGAAGAAGAATGCTGATGGTTCCGTTGCCTTGCAGAAAAATGCGTTTCACAAGAAAATTTTCAGAAAGCTAAAGAGAGAGTTCGGCGAAGATTTGCTGCTTATATCTAACGTTTGTTTATGCGATTATACTTTGAGTGAATCATGCGTTTATATGGAAAGGGGCAAGGTGTTGAATGAGAAGACTGCTGAAATGCTTGGTAAAATTGCGGTTGTTCACGCTGAGGCTGGAGCTGATGTTGTTGCGCCGGCGGCCATGTGTGATGGGCAGGTTAGGCATATTAGGGCTGCCTTAGACAAGGAAGGCTTTGACGATGTAGCCATTATGACTTATGTTAAGACTGACAGTTGCCTCTTCAGACCTTTCTTCGAAGCTGTAACTACGGCCAAAATTCCGAGAAAAGGGGTTGATTCAAGCAAGTTTAGAACTGACATCATTAATGAGAAAATGTTTATGCAGAAAGTGGACTTAGACCTAAGCGAAGGCGCCGACATAGTTATCGTTAAGCCCGCGTTAACAAATCTAGACCATATATTGAGGGTTAAACAGAAATATCCAACGGTTCCTATAGCTGCCTACCAGGTAAGCGGCGAATATGCGATGATAAAACTTCTGAGCGAGCATGCACATATAGACGAGAAAGATTTGCTCATGGAAACCTTATATTCGATCAAAAGGGCTGGAGCAGACATGATTTTAACCTATCACGCCGTGGAAGCCGCCAAAATATTACAAGGCAAGTAAAATAGAGCGCCTCCGTTTCAATGAACTACTCCTTACAAGATGATAGGTTTGGATAAAAAGAGGATCATAGTTTTTGCACCACATCCAGACGACGAAACATTTGGATGCGGAGGCACAATAGCCAAGAGTATAAGCGAGGGACACGAAGTTTACGTAGTTATTATGACGGATGGAAGATACGCGTTTCTCAATGTTTTAGGCATAGAAAACGATCCGACTCCCGAAGAGCTTAAAGAGATCAGAATGCAAGAGGTTAAAAAAGCAACAAGAATTCTCGGAGTCCCTGAAGGTAATTTGATTTTTCTGAATTTTATCGATGGAACCCTAGAAGATAATAAGGAAGCCGCTGAAGAAAAGGTAATTAATATTTTACGCGAAAAACGTCCTGATGAAGTTTATTTACCATATAGGGGGGATGGCCACCCAGATCACCGCGCCGCGTACAAAATTGTAAAAAATGCGATTAGAAAACTGCAAATTTCTCCCGTCTGCTATGAATACTCGATTACGCATAGGTTTGCCCGGCTTGGGCGCTTAATTGATGCCTTTCTTGATTTTGTTTTTGGGATCAAAAAGGTATATGTCGATATTTCAGAATTTCTGGACGTTAAAAAGCTTGCGATTATGAAATTTAAATCCGAGTTGACGGTTGTTTCGGCTAGGCAGCGTAAACCTATCGTAGCCAGTGTTGAAAAGTTTGAAAATAACGGAGAAATGTTTCGCGTAGAGAAAAAATGCTACAAAAAATCTGATTTAACTTAGAAGTAGCGATTTGAAATGTTAGAGTTTATATTTTTATGTTTTCTCTCCATGTTCTTAGGAACTTACCTAGCTTACTTTTTCTATATTAGAAAACATGTTAGAAGGACTTGGGATATTAAGGTAGATGAAAGATTCGAGCCTGAAGTATCAATTTTAATTCCTGTTCATAATGAAGAAGCAAATATTGAGTCGAAGCTAGAAAATATAAAGAAGGTTTCGTATCCGAGAGAGAAAATGGAGATAATAGTCGTAGACGACGCCTCAAATGACAGAACCATCGAAAAAATTGAGAATTTTATGCAGAACCACTCGAAGTTAAATATTAGACTAGTGAGGCAGAATCCGCGAGCTGGAAAATCGGCGGCGTTGAACAAAGCATTACGCGTATCTACTAAACCTATTGTGATAGTTTCCGATGCTGACACGAAATGGCCTCCAGATATTCTTCGAAGGGCACTGCCCTTTTTGGCTGATCCAAAAGTTGGCGCCGTCACTGGAAGAGGCGTGAATACGAACGTCAAAACGTCTTGGGTGACTAAAGCTGAAGAATCGTATCTTCAACTTGCCAATTTTATTAGGCTTGGCGAATCAAAAATCCATTCAACCATAAGATTTGAAGGTGGATTCTGCGCTTACAAGCGCGATGCTTTTGATGCTTTTGATTGCGAAACAGGCTCTGATGATTCCGGAACCGCGTTAGAAGTTGTTTCTAGAGGCTACCGAAGCATAATGGCTCCAGAAATAGTATTTTATACAAGCTTTCCGCCAAGCTTCCTTGCAAAATTCAAAATTAAACTTCGACGAGCTAATCAACTGATAGGTTTGTGGATTAAATGTCTAAAGCTTCTCTTAAAAAGGCGACTCTCTCTGCCTAAAAGAATAGCGATACCAGAAATAACCTTATTCATCTTTGATCCTATAATCCTACTCATATCAATTCTTAGCGGCATAGCCTTAATAGTGCTGAATCCGCTTTCTCCACTTAGCCTAGCGATTATCCTCTCTGTATTGGGATTGATGATTTTCGCGAGGCATGTTTTCGCTGAACTTATCATTGACAACATAATTCTGATAAGTGCTTTAATGACGTACATATTT